>NZ_DJBE01000020.1:0-23907 GCF_002429925.1 Acinetobacter sp. UBA5984 | reverse complement strand
TTTAAGTGATGTGCTGAAAAGGTTACCGACACACAAAGTGACCCAAATTGAAGAATTGCTGCCGCACTGCTGGAAACCTAAATCGAATTAAAAAATAGGTATGGGATTCAGCGGACGCTTACTTTCATCTACTTCTATTGAACCAACAAACTTAGCTCTTAAATCTGTTTGATGATCATAGATAGTTTCTCTAAAAAGCATGTACCAATAGTTAATCGTATTACGATTTAAATTGAGTAATAAGGCTGTTTTGGAAGCAGGAATATCAACACAAAAGCATTGAATAATTTTTTTAATCTTGTAGTGACTTAATTTACTGTTTTCTATCATGATTCTAGACTAACATAATCATTTTGCTAGTCTAGAGCCTTAAGATTTTACTGCTGTGCAACCCTGGGGTTCACAGCTTTTTTAAAACTTTAATATAATGCTTGGCTTGAAAAATTAATCTTTATTGCATTTAGTGTCTTGGCCTAAAGCACGTAGTTTATCTCGCTCCAAACGCTTTTGAAGTAAATTTTGATTGGCTTTTTCTGTTAATAGCTGAGCTTTTATCAAATGAAGAGTAAGCTTAGAATTGTTAGCATCAGATGGCGTGATAGTTGTTTTAAACAAATAGGTGTCATAAGGTGCTTTACCAAAAAAAATGGCAAGATTTTTTTCCCGATCTAAATTTGCATCAACTAATACATATGAATTCGCAGTTTTTACCTGCTCACATCTTAAATACGCTTGCTTTAAATTCGCATAAGCATCTACATATCCCAATGGAACATCTATTGACCCACCTTTGCCAATTGACTTAGAGATTAATTCACTTTCAGAAGTCGGCAAGATCATTTTTACGCAGCCCTGTAATAGGACTAAGGATGCCAATAATCCGAAAGTAGCTGTTTCTTTAATATACTTTGACACTTTTGAGATTTGCATGCTCAACATCTTCAACAATTCGTTTTTTAATTACAATAGAGTCTGGATCGTTTGATTTAAATCTTGAATCCACTTCATATTCAGCAATAAATACTCTTGGCTTGCTGCCTGGAATACGATCAACACCAATCACATAATCTTTATTTTCTTCCAAGGTTATATTTTTAATTTCAGTGAAATAACTATGGTTACCTATTCCGCTAACAAAAACAATGTCATGTTGACCAACCGGTAGTTTTAATTTTGCTTGCGAGTAATCAAATCGAGTCATTGTAGTAGAAGGGCTGATGATTGAATTCTCAACAAATCTTACGCGTTTTCCATCAAAGGTATAAACGGTATATGGGTACGCACTAAGGGAGCCAGAACCCTGAAAAAATGTATAAGGAATAGTTTTTATCGTTGCATATTTTTGCTCTTGGCTAACAAGTTGATTTGTATATGCCGTCAACTTTTCAGAGGTGGGTGCATTCGATGGAGTATTTAAATAACGAGCTTCTTTAGGAATATACAGTGGTAGCATAGAAACAGATTTTTTATCATCTGCAGTTTCTACAACCTGACATCCAGTTAAAAATCCCAATATCCCTAATAGTAAAAAATTTTTTATATTCATTGCCATATATTCAAATCTGATGATAATTTCGTAAATGCAATATACTCATAAAATATTAATATTCAAATAAATTTACTGTATATTCCATATTTTTTTAAACTAACTGGCTGTAATTTAAGTAAAAGTAGCTTTATTTAAGTTTTTTAACGCTGTGCATGCTATCAGGCTGCACAGCCCATTCAATTACGACGAATGTGAATATGGGGGTATATATTAAGGCTCTTTAATTGTCCCTTATTTTTTGAAGAATTATCCCTTTGTCAATTGCAGAGGAAATAAAATGGAATTGCGGTGAATTCTGTTTAGCTTCATGAATCTTCTGTTTTGATCCCAGCATATTGAAAAGTGTTTTTCCTACCAAGTACGCGCCAGACAAAGTGCCACCACTTAACATCATATCCCCGATTGCGGTACTAGCTTCCCATAATTTAGGTTTATTGCTTTTGATATCACTAATTATGGGTTTAAGTGAATATGATGGAAATCTTGAAGCAAAAACTTCCTGATACTCAGTCACAGCTTTATCGAATTGAATAATTTCATTTTGGCGAGATAAAGCACGCTGGTCTTTATCATCAAAGGCAGAGATAGTCCTAAAAAGTTTGTATTTTGTATAATGAAGATTGTCTAGCTGCTCAATATGATCTTCCCTAAATCTCCTTAATACATCTATAGGAACATAAGTACTTGGATACGGCAGACATTTTGCTATCTCAATCCTAATTGAATCTTGTTCCAGTAGATCATCCGATTCAATGCTATTAAATCCAGCAGCAACATTATTATAAATAATCCAGTCAGAGTCTTTGGTCTGTTTTTTTACACTTTGACAAGCAATAAGAGATTCCAAGGCTAAGAGTTGAAACTGGGAACTATGTATTGATTCCGGAGGAGCATTCCTATAAAAATCAATAACACCATTGCTTTTAAACTCATTAACAACTTCATCAGAGCAATCTATATAAGGGATTTGAGTCAAGATTATATTATCCCAATATAACCCATAAAACATTAAATCCTGCCTACTTAAGTCTTTAGCAACTATACCGTTTTCATTATTAGCTGTTGTCCCTGAAAGGATAATCCCTTGAGATACTCGGCGCCTTTTAAATTTTATGATATTGCTCATTTTTAACAATTATTCTTCTTTAAATTATGCACTTTATTCAAAATAGAGATCATTTTTACTCCTTCCACCCATTCACAATATCAACCCAATCCTGCATCATCTTCCTACCTTTCAGTTTTATAACTGAAGATTATAATTTAATAAAAGCTCTCAAGATGAGGCTTAATTCATTGTCATGAATTCCATACATTACATAACAATCAACTTTTGTTCGACCTGTAAAATAAAATATACTTATTGAGCAGATTAGCCGGCTCAGAAGAAATTTTGGGTCGGTTTTCGCGTTTTTGACCCTGTGGATAAGTCGGAGAAAGCACCAAATAAACACCATATAAATTTAAGATACTGATTCTAAAGCGGAGTTAATAAACAATGATTTTAGTGACGGGTGGTTTAGGCTTTTTAGGCTCACATATTGCTTTAAGTCTGATGGCACAAGGGCTAGAGGTCATTGTGGTTGATAATCTGGCCAATGCCAGTCTGCAGACCCTAGAACGCCTTGAATTTATTTCCGATCGCTATGTGCCTTTTGTCAAAATTGATATCCGCAACACTCCAGCATTAAATAAAGTTTTTGAACAGAATTCCGTGCAGGCTGTCATTCATACTGCAAGCTTTAAATCATTAGAAGAATCAGTTTTAAAACCACTTGAATATTATAATGATAATGTCAGCTGTATCATGAGCCTGATGCGTGCCATGCAACGTACCGGAGTACGCAATCTTGTGCATTTGTCTTCATTGACTATATATGGGCATTCTGGAACGGATTTAAAAGAAGATCAGGCTTTCAATTACACTTACCCAAACCCTTATATTAAATCCCAACAGATGGTGGAAGAAATCATCCGGGATACTGCTAAGACGGACAATGAATGGCGTATTGCGATGTTACGTCTTTCCAATGTCGCGGGCGCTTTTGAAAATGGCATTTTAGGTGAATGGGTGCCACCTTTACCAAAGAATATTGTGCCTCTGGCCATGCAGGTGGGTGCGAAGCAACGTGAATATCTGGAATTGCGCCGTCAGGCCAAGACCGAAGACTATACGGTAGAACGCAGCTTTTTGCATGTGATGGATGTTTGTGATGCGGTATTCAAATCACTACATTGGCTATCGCAGCAGCAACAATGGACTTGCGAAGCCTTTAATATCGCTGGAGAGCTAATCTCAATGCAGACTTTGCTGGATCAGGTTGCAGAAGTCACTCAATCCGCTGTTCCTACAGTGGAGGCCTTGCCATATCCGCATGCTGAAATGGATCAGCTGGGTGCTAATACGGATAAGGCCCAACAGTTATTACATTGGCAACCACGTTATACCTTGAGGAAAATGTTAGAGGATGAATGGCTGTTCTATCAGAATACGTTAAGAGGGCAGTGATTTAGAATCCTATAAGCTAATTATTGATAATAATTATCATTTGCAAAATTAATCAAACTCATTAAGATGAATAAATGGAGTACAGCATTGAAGCTGCTGTCTAAATGAGTAAAACATGGAATAACAATTGAGGTTGAGCATGCAAACACGTATTGAACATGACACGATGGGAGAAGTCGCTGTACCGAGTGAAGCACTTTGGGGCGCACAAACTCAGCGTAGTCTACAGAACTTCAAGATTGGCAATGAGCATCTGCCGCGCGCCATGATTCGTGCCATGGGCTTGGTCAAGAAAGCAGCTGCAATCACCAATGCCGAGTTAAACCAGATTCCTCATGAGTTATCGACCTATATCATCGGTGCTGCGGATGAAGTGATTAGCGGTCAATGGGATAGCCAGTTCCCTTTAGTCGTATGGCAAACCGGTTCGGGCACGCAAAGTAACATGAACTGTAATGAAGTGATTGCCAATATTGCTAACCAGAAACTGGGCAATCCTCTAGGTGCACAAAAGCCTGTGCATCCAAATGATCATGTCAACCGCGCTCAATCGACCAATGATTCTTTTCCGACCGCGATTCATGTGGCAGCTAGCTTACAGATCAACGAACTGTTAATTCCGGCAGTGACACGTTTACGTGACACCTTGCATGCCAAATCTCAGGAATTTGCCGAGATTGTAAAAATTGGTCGTACCCATCTTCAAGATGCCACACCTTTAACTTTAGGTCAGGAATTCAGTGGATATGTCTCTCAACTGGATCATGCCTTGATTCGTCTGTATCAAGCTTTGCAAGGATTATATGAATTGCCACTGGGTGGAACCGCCGTCGGTACAGGCCTCAATGCCCATCCAGATTACGCCGTTAAAGCCGCCGATACTCTAGCTGAATTAACGGGTTTTCCTTTTGTCACCGCTCCTAATAAGTTCGAAGCTTTAGCCGGCCGTGATGCAGCAGTTTTTGCTTCAGGTGCTTTAAAGACTTTAGCGGTTAGCCTGAATAAAATTGCCAATGATATTCGCTGGTTGGCAAGTGGACCACGTTGTGGTTTTGGTGAATTACGTATTCCTGAAAATGAACCGGGTTCAAGTATCATGCCGGGTAAGGTGAACCCAACTCAAAGTGAAGCCATGACCATGGTAGTTGCCCAAGTTCTAGGAAATGACACGACGATTAATGTGGCCGGTGCATCAGGGAATTTTGAGCTGAATGTCTTTATGCCAGTGATTGCTTATAACCTGTTGCAGTCTATTCAACTGCTGGGCGATGCATGTAACAGCTTTAACGATAACTGTGCAGTCGGAATCGAACCTAATCGTGACAAGATTGAACATTTCCTGCATGATTCATTAATGCTGGTCACTGCATTAAATCCAGTCATTGGTTATGAGAATGCAGCTAAAGTGGCCAAGACCGCCTATAAAGAAGGTAAAACCTTAAAACAGGTCGCAGTCGAACTCGGATTGGTGACTGCAGAACAGTTTGATCAAGTGGTGCGTCCTGAGAATATGGTGGCTCCAAACGTAAAATAAGTCTTCTAATTATGGTTAAATAATAAAACCCTTTAAATGTGGGCTTTATTATTATATCTAAGGATTATTCATACAAATTTTAATAAAATAACAAGCACATGTTTTTGCTAGAAAATTCTTATTCAATTGAGCTTGTTTATTAAATGCTATGAACCATCTATCGTTCAGGTTTTGACAGATATACAACGAAGGATTACTAATAGAAATTCCCTGATAACTAGAAAAATGAGGTAAGGGTGATGACTGACTTTGATGATGATTTTGATCTGGAAGAGCCCTATCCAGATTATACGAAGAAGAAGTGTAGCAGCTGTAGCGGTACCGGCTATAACGTTGTGGAAGCCAAACAGTGTATCGAATGTATGGGAACCGGAAAAACTGGTGAGATAGATTAACTCAAATTATAATTGTTTATTAAGCCTGCTCTATGAGTGGGCTTTTTTATTCTCCTCATCAAGAGTTCTTAGGTTTATAGATTCATGAGTAAATAAAAGAAAGAATTTAAAATTACGGGTGAAATCGTATTAGAAGGATGTTTAGAGATAACTATTGAAGTTTTTTTAGTGCTAAAGCCTATCCTCATGGCTTCTCATACCGAATTAACATTGAATAAGCGTATATAGCTGCTAAAATGCAGTTCGTTTTTACTGCTGTTTTGTCGTTTATTCAGCATGAGTTTCTATGGCTTATGAATAAACATCCATAAAATGGCAGGTTGTTTAAGGAAAATTTAATGCTTGATATTTATTTAACAGATGTTCAAAAAAAGGTTCAATTCAAGGATTATCCAGGTGAGCATCCTGTTAAATTTATTCTGAATTTTAAAAAGATTTTTCCAAGCGTAATGGAACTTCTTTTACCTGTTCTCCCGGAAAATGAAAATCTTGATGAAATGACGTGGGAATCAACCACTCAGGACTTTGAAACGTTTCAGATGTTATTAACAGGGTGGGGCATTATTGAATTGCGTTTAAATGCGATCACCCAGTATAAAGATAAGACATTTGCAGATCAGTTGGTGAAAGAGGCACAGCAAAAACGCAGAGAATATCAGAAGAAACATCTTAAGCTTTCTAGTGTGGATCTGGATTACCTATTTATGCATGATGTGCATGGCTTGATTGATGCCGAACTGGTAGAACTAGGTGAAAAATTCTATTTACCAACCTTACGTGATCTTTGGAAAAATAAAGTCTCTGCTCAAGTGCTTAATGCCAAATTCTAAGTAAATTTAAGCTGATTTATTCAATTTCATCCTCCAAATTGGGGGATGATTTTATATAGCGATTTCTTAGGATTGACATTTCCCTTATAATAAATAGCCTAAGCAAATTTCTATATTTATCATCAAAACAACTTTCTGCTACATGATTAAACATGGTGACTTATTTTAAAACAGAAAGTGGCTCAGAAAAGAGCATTTATTTTATCGTTTGATAAAAAAATAAATTAAAAAACTATGCTTTATCAAAAGAATATATAAAGATATTACTTTAAGAATATAGCTATTCCAGTCATATTTTTTTAAGCTATCAGTACTAATCAATAAATGAATCACAGAATTCTTATTCATTAGAATTCCTTCATAAAAATAAGTGAAGGTTCCAGTTTTCCCGAAAATATATCCAAGGATTTAACCGAATGTCGAATCAGTTTTTAGATTTAATTACAAAACGCCGTACTATTTATGCCATTGGTAAAAATGTAGAACAGTCTCCTGAATATTTAACTGATTTGATTCAAAATGCGATCAAGCAAAGTCCGTCATCTTTTAACTCGCAATCATCTCGCGCCGTTATTTTATTCAATGGCGAACATGAAAAATTCTGGGGCTTTGTCGCTGATAAATTAAAAAGCTATGCCAAAGATGAAGAAAGTGCTGCAAAAACGACTGCAAAAATGGCAACCTTTGCTGCTGGTATGGGTACAGTTTTATTCCTTGAAGATCAAAATGTAGTAAAAGGCTTGCAAGAGCAATTCCCATCTTATGCAGAGAATTTCCCAATCTGGGCAGAACATTCAACTGCTATTGCTCAGTTCTCTACCTGGACAGCATTGCATACTGAAGGCCTGGGTGCATCTTTACAACACTATAATCCAATAGTAGATGAGCAGGTTCATGCAGAATGGGATATTCCAGAAAACTGGAAACTTCGTGCTCAACTGGTATTTGGTTCAGTTGAAGGCGAAGCGCGTGCGAAAGATTATCTGGAAGATGATCAACGCTTCAAAGTTTTCCAATAAGCTTAATTTTTGATCTGTCTTTAATCCTTTTTAAGGACAGATCTCCAGGTTGTTTATAAAAATACGCATTAGATTTTTTAAAACTAGGCTAAACTAAAGCGGTATTTAAAGAATTTAATGAGTCAAACCGAATGTCGAAAAACACGCAGAAGTTATCACCATTACAGGAACTGATTGCAGAGCAGAAATTGCTGTGTGAAGAGGTCGGTTCTGCCTATGTAGAAGTAAGTGGTGATGATGTCGTTGCAGTGGCTGTACATACCCTGAAGCAGGATCCAATTGTCGGAATCCGTAGAAAGCCTGAAACAGAAGAAAATATTAGCTGGTATATTTATGGTGGTGAACTGGCTTCAAATGAAGATGCTTTTGAAACCATGACTGTGCGTGAGTTACAGGATATCGCCCCTGAAGTTTTACCTTATCTGGCTTTAGAGCAGGGCTACCGCTTCATGATTGATGCAGATGATTATGAAGATGTCTGGAAAGAAGAAAACTAAAAGAAGACCTTCGAAATGATCAAATCCTCATCTTTAATATGTACTTTCTTTATTTGCATGCAATTGAACAATATGGCTTTTGCCAAAAAGCTTTCACAAGCGGATTATGATCAGTTTATTGCTGCGCAAACAAAAATAGTCAATGAAACCAAACATATTTTAGATGAGCCAGATCAGAATGCAGATGCCCAAAGTCAACGTCAGGCATTCTGCCAGCGTTTAACGGCTTATGAAGAGATTCAAAAAGTCTCTGAAGAAAATCAAGAGCTCAATATGGCGCCCACAATGGCGATGATTGCTAAAAGCTTTTTGGATCGACAAGCACAAAGTATGAATAATTCAGGTATGACCACCGCAATATTTTGTAAAAGTAGGGAAGTGTAATTAATCCATAAAAGCAAGAGCATTGTCTTGAGGTTTAATAGCCACCATCATCATTTAAAAATGCATCCTTCTGTTCTGGAGTGGAAACTTTGACAGTTGGAATAGAGGAACTCGCTGCTGTTAATCGAGCTATATTGAAATCCTTAGTTCCTACTTGAGGAATAATAGGTATTTGACCTGTTCGAACAATTTCACCATAAACTATCGTAATTAATTCTGCTGGAGTTAATCCGGCTTCTGTGATCACACATTCTGCTGACTCAACAACGTCTTGATCCACCAAGAATTCAACGCTTTTTTTAACTAAATTGTTCATAAGATAGCCTTAGAATACATTTTATACACTACTTTAAACTATCAGATATGAAGCATATAGAAGCTAACGAAATTAAATCTTCATATCTTATTTAGGAATGTTGATCTTGATAAAAGTATAGACGGATAAAAAAGGGTAGAGTCAAAAAATTAGCCCCTTTTTTCGACTTTCAGCTTGCTTATAAAATGCATAAATACTCTGATACGTAGCATATGGATTTCAGTGCTTTTTAAATTACTCATTAAATAAACTTTATAAAAATCTATTTATATACAAATTTTACCGGGTATATATCAGCTACTTTTGAAATTTATTAAGAAATATTAAATATTTACATGTTTACTTTTTACTCAAACGAAGGGCGGTAAAATCATTGAACGCTAAAATAGCCTAAGCAGTTTTCTACTTTATATTAATTCTCACAAAACTCCATATCCCATAACTAAAACTTAATACCCAAATAAACCTCTAAAACTCGTATATTTCCTAAAAATTTTAAAATATTTTTTTATTAATGATCTAGTGTGACACTCAATTATGAGCAGATATTGCAATTTAGCCTAAGCATATTTTATTTCCATAAAAATAGCCTAAGCAAAATTTTAAATTATGTCATTGGCAATTGATTAACTTCCAATATAACTCCACTATTAACACCTAACATAGGAAATCACGGAATTCTCAAATGATCCTGAATTATCAAATACAAACCCATGAAACATCAACTTTAGCGCCAATGGTATTTATTCATGGTTTATTTGGTAGCTTAAGTAATTTAGGTATGTTAGCCCGAAATTTTTCAGAGCAGACAACTACAGTTCAAATTGATGTCAGAAATCATGGTTTATCTGGCCATTCTTATGAAGTGAATTATCAAATCATGGCTGAAGATATTTTAGAAACTTTAGCCAGTTTAAATATTAAAAAATTTATTGCAGTCGGACATTCGATGGGCGGAAAAATTGTCATGAAACTGGCAGACCTGGCGCCTGATCAGATTGAAAAACTGGTTGTATTAGATATCACGCCAATTCAATATCAAGAAAACCATCATTCTGAAATATTTAAAGCCTTGTTTGCAGTGCAGCAGGCGCAAGTTGCTTCACGGAATGAAGCAGCAAAAATTATGCGTGAATATATCCAAGAGGAAATGGTCATCCAGTTTCTTTTAAAATCATTCAATAAAGGGCAGTGGTTGTTTAATGTGCAAGCACTGTTTGATCATTATGAAGATATTACTACTTGGGAGAAGATAGAAAAAAATGAACTTCCAGCGTTATTCTTAAGAGGTGGAAATTCATTATATATCTCTAAACCTGAACATTTTGAAGCCATCAATCAGCAGTTTTTTCATGCACGGATTGAAGTGATTGAAAATGCAGGGCACTGGCTACATGGTGAAAAGACGGCGGATGTCTTGCAGCATATGCAGAATTTTATTGATGAAAAATAAATAATAGAAATGAGCAGATGTATCTTCTGCTCATTCTTTATGGTTGGGATGTTATTGCATGAGTTTACAGCTGACTTTCATTTATTAATTGATAAGCCATTTCAGGAGTTTTCTTCAGACCAGGCATACGATATTCCGTATGCCCATAATCCTGAATGGTTTTCCATCGTCCCCCCCAAGTGAGTCCAACTGACTCTGCGATTTGTCCATACAGTTGATAACCGCGCATAGCCCATGGATCACGTTCACTAATCACCACTTTGCCATGACGCTTAAAAGCAATATCTGCAGCCAAACCAAACTGATGATAACTCTGAAAGCCTTTGGCACGAGTAATATTACTATTCACTGCCAGCGAATTCTGTCTTTCAGGACTCCGATAGCCTTCAAGCAATACCAGTTCATAACCATGCTGTTCCTGCATGATTTTAAATACCATCAATAAACGCTGCTTAAAACGCGGATTCATCTTGTGCCATTTGCGATCAGCTTGATTCAGATCTTGATAGTGGTTTAAATGTATATCCTGAATATTAGAATTAAATCGTTGCGCTGAAATTACCGGTTGATGGGCATATTGATCTCCCTGTAAAGCTTCCAGAATGAGAGCCTCATCGACTTCTTCAGGTGGAGTCAAAATTTGACCTTCCAAAAGTGCATATATTTGCGGGTCGACTTTTTGTAAATAACGTGCCTCAGACATACTGGCAGAAACAGGCCGAGTCAAAGAAAAAATCAGGATACTGATAAACGATATAGACCCGGCAATCAAGATCCACCATTGTTGTAAATACCAATGTGATTGTAGATAGTCTGGAGAGCCAGCCAGTTTAAATTGATATATAAATTGCTTAATTGTGATGAACTGTTTTTTAGTTTGTGGCAGCCATGCAATTAAAAAGTTCTGTATATGCTGCCTAAGCTCATAAAATTGCATCAAAACCAAAATACAGCTGAGAAGAATAAAGCTGCTAATAATGATAAAAATCATCTAGCGGTCATCCCATTCGAGCAGTTTAATATCAGCCTGATATTAAAATATTCACAAATTAAAGCATTTTTTTCCAGGAAGAAATGGCACATTATTTGATATAAGCTGCTTTGTTTTATCTTCATTTTGATTTTAAGTCATTATTTTTTATTACTTTTTATGGATCATTTATTATAGGCTTCATTAAGGTAAATGAATCGTGATGTAGGCCTGTTCCGCTAGTGCACTCATCACATTCTGATATTGAGTAAAAATTTCTGTAGTTTCACTCGAGAGCATATATTTTAGACCCGCGAAACTCATTAGAGTGAACAAAAGCAAAAATACCAAAATCCATAAAAATGGTAATTCACGATGAATAATATGTTTGATCTTGTCAGGTAGTGCTGCAAAAGGGGAAAACTGCGTTTTCTTACCTTTTAGGTAATCAATCTGTTCACTCACTTGGGTAATCAGCTGATTCAAACTATGCACAGACTCAAGCCTATATTTTCCATGAAAACCTAATAACAGGCAGTAGTGATAGACTTCCAGTACCGCTAAACGTTCATTATCTTTATAACGAATTTCCTCTAGATGCTCAAAGAAACGATAACCTGCAAGTTGAGAACCAAATAAATTTAATTGTAATGGATCCATCATCCAGTAATTTTGCAGATCAAAGAAACGGGCATCCTGCTGCGTGACAATGGTTTCATCTAATAAGGCACAATAAGCATATTTAGCATCCTGAATGTCTTCAAAAGAAAATTGCTGTTTACGTGCTTGATGCTCAAAATAGTTTAGCATTTCCAGAATCTTTTCACGAAACGATGCTGGGTGCGAAGGGATATAATGATTTTTTAGCAAAAAGACAATATAAAATCCGTCATAAAGAAGATCAATCAGATTGGTCGTCATATGAGATTTCTGATCAGTCATTTGAGTAAAAATCTGTCCAGATCCGATCTGGCCATCATCAAATAGTGATGGTGCAGAATTTGTAATTATATTCATAATGATACTTATCCTTTCATGACTGCAATAAGTTCAATCCTGATATCCTGAAATCCATTCGGGATATAAATACAAATCGATTCTGAATCGAACATGCGTTGATACAAATCGTTATTCGGTTCAATTTCGAAATAGCTGACTCCAGAACGAACCGGGATCGCTGTTGGTACCTGAATTAAATGTTGAATTGGAATGGCAGGGAGGGCTGCAATGACTCGCTGTTCAACATCAACTGTACTGCCAACTTTAAAACGGATCGGTACATAAGCAATTAAATCTTGGACAGGCATCGCACTGCTTGAAACAGCCAGATATAGACGCGTATCTCGGGTAATCTTGTCGGTTTCCAGGCTGCCAAGCCAATAGGATGGTCGGGTTTCTTTTAAGGAGATGCTGATATAACGATTCGAGATAATGATATCCAGTAGATTTCTTAAAATAATGTCTAACTGATTGAAGCTTTCGTATAGATGATAGTGCTGATATTTAGGCAGTTGATCGACATCATAAGCAGTCGAAAAAGTTAGCAATGAGCCAGTTAGGCGTAATAGTTCACTATAGAGACGTTCAGGATGAATAATCGGATACTGCAAAATATGGTTTAGGCTCGCATATGCAGTATTTAAGGCATTGACCAGCCAGAAAGACACAATATCCCCAGAGCGGAATTCAATCAGTTTCTGTTCATTTTCCCGATTATTACTCTGGATGGTCTTAATCTTTGCCTGAATTATATTCAAGGTGCGTTGTAAATTAACCAAAAGATTTACATTGGCCTGTATATGTAAAATTGGTGGAATAAATTTATGATCAAAAATAAAATTCCCCGAGCTTTGCCGTTTAATTCGACCTACTGGAAGATATAGATACCCATCCATCTGATGCTGAGGTTCTTGGCTAACTTCAAATATTTTTAATTCAGCACGACGGCGCAATAATGTAATCTGCGCAGTACTTGCATCGGTAAATAAGTCATGAGTTGAACTTAAATGGGAATGATAACGGCTAGGTCGGGCTTGATCAGCATGACTGACATTCTGTTTATTTGGCTGTACCATCGGTAAGGCCAAATAAATTTGCATTTCACTTTGTAAATTTAGGGTATCTAGCTGAACCGGTTCAGGTAATAAATCCTTTGCAGGTGCCTGATAAATTTCCCCATCTTGCCAGATCATTTCAACTTTATTTAATGCCAGAATTTGCATTCCAAGTTGAGCTTCATCAAACTCAATCGACTGAATGCCATGAGCAAAAGGGAGGGTCGCACGAATGGTGTGATTCAGTCGCTGTTCGTGATAGGCATCCTGTAATTGAAAATGTTGAGGTCTTAAAAACAGACCTTCACCCCAAAGTATTTTTTCTGCTTTAAACATTGAGATTTCACCACTCGCAGCTTGATTCATTTTGGGCAGGGATGCCTAATAATTCATGTAGATGTTCTAAAGGATTTTCATTTTTAATCACTTTGGCCAACCACTCATGTAAAGGCATTTGGCTCCATGTAATAGTCTTTTGCAGCATATAGCTNNGGCAGCACCTGACCTGAAGAAAGGTTTATTTCATTTTGAGCAAGTATCTGAGCCAGTTGATGATCGTCTGGAGCCGGAGATGCAGATTTCGCTGAACTTATGTCTTTTTTATATATCCGCTGAGTATTGGCAAAAATAGATTCTAATTGAGCATCAGCTGCAGCAAAACTTGGCCCATCTATTCCAAGAAGTTCATCAAGCGCAGACTTGAACTGTTGCCATTGATGTTGAATATCTAATATATACTGATAATTTTGCTGTTGAACTTCTTTAGGAATATTAAGCAATAACTGCTCAAAATGCTCTAACTTTTGCTCGGAGCCTTCTTGTGCTTCCAAATCATCTACTTGTTGTTTACGTTTTTGATTCTGTAAATATAGAAAATTGTCATAGTCTTTCAGACTATAAAAAGGAGATTGCTGAATAAGAGGAACCTGTTTAATTAATCTCGGAAGTTGATTAATAAAACCTTCCAATAATCCCAAGCGTTGATCCAGATCATTCTCTTCAATTTTAGGATGCAGTTGCAACCAGTATTGCTCCAAGCTACGATGACAAAGTTCCAAACCACAGGCAACACCTTCAAAACCATATAGATGACTCCAAGCTTCAATCAGCCAGGTATATAAACGGATATCTTTGGTTTTTTCGGTCAGTAGTTCTATCGACTTTATTTCTACTAAAGCCCAATCTGCTTGCTTGGGTTCGGCAACCCATTCTCCCTGATCCAGTAAAGGATCATCCTGCATTCTGGCACTTTTAATACTTAGAAATTCGTTCGAAAATGAGCAATCTATACCGCAAGGATGCTCTATAGAAATTTCTTCAAATAAATATTCAAATTTCAATGTCATTATGAATCCTAATTATTCTTATTTTAATCTTTGCTGTTTAAGCAACATTTGTCTTATTTTTCTTGGAATGCCTTTTTTTAAGCACTGATAATTCTGTATCCAGATGATAATAGAAAGTATCTTTCTGAACATCGATATGAATCAGTTTTGGCAGTTGGTTTTCACTCATAGCCACCAGTAATTTTGTCGCCAGATCTGGCAATATGGATGCATTTAAAATGTGATCAATATTTCGTGCACCACTATCTATTTCTGTACATCGACTGAGTAATAATTCTAGTACCTCATCGCTATAGCTCACTTGAGTCACATACTGCTGCTGAATCCTCTTAGTAATTCTCCCTAATTTATGCTGAATTATCTGGATTAACAGTTCATCTGAAAGCAGATAATAAGGAACAATTCGCATGCGTCCTAAAAATGCTGGTTTAAACTGTTTATAAAGACTCGGTTTTAGCTGCTCAATTAATGTATCTGCATCTGGCCATTGATCAACTTCTTGATTTATACAGGCTTGCATAATGACATGTGAACCGACATTCGAAGTCAGCAATATGGTGGTATTTTTAAAGTTAATCAGGCGACCTTCGCTGTCTTCGAGCACACCTTTATCGAAGACCTGATAAAATAATTCTTGTACATCTGGGTGGGCTTTTTCGATTTCATCCAGAAGTACCACACTATAAGGATTGCGGCGAACGGCTTCTGTTAATACACCACCTTGACCATACCCAACATAGCCCGGGGGTGCACCTTTCAAAGAAGAAATTGTATGTGCCTCTTGATACTCGGACATATTAATCGTGATTAGATGCGATTCACCACCATAGAGTTCCTGAGCAAGAGTGAGGGCTGTTTCGGTTTTTCCAACTCCACTTGGACCGGTGAGTAAAAATACTCCTTGAGGTTTATTTGGATCTTCCAATCCAGCCTTGGACGTTTTAATGCCTTGAACCAGTTGTTCTAAAGCATAATCCTGACCCATGACTCGCTGTGAGAGTTTGTTTTTTAGATCAAGAATCTGCGAAATATCATCACTCATCATTTTACCGACTGGAATTCCAGTCCAGTCCGAGATAATCTCATTAATAATGTCGGCATCTACACGTTCATAAACCAACGGACTTTGCGCCTGAATCTTAGCTAATGTTTGACGTAGTTGATGAATCTGGTATTGATCAATCGATGCTTCAGATTTAGTTAAGCCATGAATCTCATGAATAAGCTGCAGCTCTTGTTGCCATTGATCATGAGTCTGGTTAATCTCTTTTTCAATGGAATGAATCATATCTGACAACTCTTGTAACCGATCGGTTCGAGATGAAGTTGTCTGTTCTTGATCAAGAAGGTGATATTCTAGCTTGAGATTATGCAGCTGAGCCTGTAACTGATCTAATTTGGCTGGTTGAGCATTTTGGCTCAAGGCCACCCGTGCAGCCGCAGTATCTAATACACTAATTGCTTTGTCCGGTAACTGACGGCCACTGATATAACGATGTGATGCATGCACAGCGGTACGAATGGCTTCATCATCAATCTGGATTTGAAAATGCTGGCTCATCACAGGAACCATAGCACGAAGCATATCGATGGCGACCTGCTCAGTTGGTTCTTCAATTTTGATTACCTGAAAGCGGCGGCTCAGTGCAGCATCTTTTTCAAAATAATGTTTATATTCAGCCCAGGTAGTCGCTGCAATGGTTCTTAATTCACCACGTGCTAGCGCCGGTTTTAATAGATTTGCCGCATCATTCTGGCCAGCTTGGCCACCAGCACCAATCAGCGTATGTGCTTCATCAATGAAAAGAATAATAGGGTGGGTAGAGGATTGTACTTCTGCAATGGTCTGCTTGAGGCGATTTTCAAATTCACCTTTGACACTGGCACCTGCCTGTAATAAGCCCATATCCAATACGTGCAACTCAACTGTTTTAAGGGCATCCGGAATTTGGCCATTGACAATTTTCAATGCTAAACCTTCAACTACAGCAGTTTTCCCCACGCCTGGTTCACCAGTGAGAATAGGGTTGTTCTGACGACGGCGCAACAAAATATCCAGCATTAACCTGATTTCAAATTCACGCCCAATCACCGGATCAATATCACCACGACGAGCCTTTTCAGTCAGATTAATCGTGTATTGGTCAAGTGCGGGTGTCTTTTTTGGAACATTAGATAAATCTGGAGAAGGAATAGAGGGTTGAGGCACTTTAAGTTGTTCAATACTTTTCTGGCATTGTTCCAGAAATTGATGCTTCATACTGCCCACTGGAAAATGTGAAAACAGTGAAGATGCCCGAAGAGCAATTTGATAAAGCTCTGGCGAAATCAGTAAAGCGACTAACAAGTGGCCACTACGAATCACTGGGTTTTGATCTGCGGATGCCAGCAACCAGGCCTGTTCCAAGAGCTGAATAATCGATTTGGCAAAAATAGGGGTACGGGAATTTCCCTTGCTAAACTGCTGGATACTTTGTTCAAGCTGATTAATCAGATGGTCTTTATCAATACAATGTTTTGCTAATAATATTTTTAAATCATTCAATTCTGGATGCTGGAGTAATTCTAGAAAAAAATGCTCGATCTCAATTTCATAATTTTTTTGATGGATACAGGTATTGGCAGATTTCTCAAGACATAGGCGTGCATGTTCAGAAAGTTTCAAAATCAAAATTTTTAAATTATTCATGAGTTTCTCATTATTTCTAGCACACACAACTTTATAATTTTAAATAGATAGCTGTGTTTTTTGTTTTTATTACGATGAACGTTTTTCTATTTTTATCCGGCCCATATTTATACTTTTTATGAAAATTGACCGAACAATTTTGGCTCATTTTACTCAAATAAAAATAAAAGTCTGTATCTTTCATCAGAATTTTGTCAATTCTTAAAATTTTTAGTCACTAAGTCCGTTAATCTTTTTTAGCTTGACTTCTCCTTAATGTTTTATGTTAAATCCGCCAAACGATTGTCAAATAAAAATAATATTTAGACATTAAAAAATATAACAACAAACAAAAACAACTGAGGCTCATTTTGAAAAAGTATATAAGTTTCATATCATTATTTATATTTGGTACAGCCTGTCTTTACCTTCCACAAGTACATGCTGCTGAATTAAAAAAATCATGTATTAAGGCCAATCCTCATGCTGCGGGTGAAACAGACCCAACATTAATTGGCTTATATCAACAGCTTTGTGATAAATCGGCGAAGAAAAATATTTCTTTACAACATGAACTAAATACACAAATTGCTAAACGTTATGTGGAGTTAGGTTCTCATCTCAAAGCACTCAATTTGATTGATCAATTGCACCGTCAACAACAGCATAACCAGACTTTAACAGACTTGGTTTTTATGGCAGGAGTCGCTATTTCATCGAATGCTTTGCAACAAATGCGTAGTATAGAAGTTCGTGCCTTAAATGAAACGACCTATCCTCAAGCTAAACTGTTGGCTGAGAATATTCAGTTTGCAAAACCTGTACCAGCATCGGTTGAGCCTAAATCATATACTGCTTCAAATATTAAGAATATCAAGAAACAGACTGCTGTAAGTATGAAGCGATCTACTACGTCCAGCACTAAAACAAAAAATGTAGTCAAATCTGCCTCTATTAAAAAGACTGAAAATATCAGTACTCGCACCAATACAGCCAGTTCTAATCCATTTGGTTCATTAAAGAATAATTAATAAGGAAACACACAATGGCCAAACGTGAAAGCGTACAGAAAAAATTACAGCGGATCCGACCACCACGTGTGCAGCTAACCTATGATGTGGAAGTAGGTGATGGAAAGGAAATCAAGGAACTACCATTTGTTGTAGGTGTTTTAGGCGATTTTTCTGCTTCCTCTGAGCTGGAAAGAACCAAATTAAAAGATAAAAAATTTATCAATGTCGATTTAGAAAATATTGATGAAGTGATGGAATCACTTGCTCCGCGAGCAAGTTTTCAGGTTGAAAATACTTTAACCCAAGCCGGCGGCACTATGGCGATTGACCTGGTATTCAATGGGATGAATGATTTTCGCCCAGAGCAAATTGTGCAACAGGTGGAACCGTTACGTAAGCTGGTTGAAGCACGTGGACGTTTGACTGATCTGCGTAATAAAATTTCCAATAGTGAACGTCTGGAAGATTTATTGGATGAAGTGCTGAAAAACACGGATCAAGTACAAAAGATCAGTGTGGAGGCTGGTGATGAATAATTATAATGCTGCAACTGCCATAGATACTGCACTTGAAGAACATTCACTTTTGGATTCAATTGTCGAGCGTAGCCGTATTGCTCGTACTGAAAAAGAACATGATCGTGCTAAAAGTTTGATTGGTGAACTTGCTAAAGAGGTTATGGCAGGGACCATTACTGTTTCTGAGAATATGACGCTGGCACTTGATAAGCGTATTGCTGAAATTGATGCCATGATTTCAAGTCAGCTTAGCAAGATTATGCATCATGAAGCTTTTCAAAAAGTTGAGTCTACTTGGCGTGGTTTATATTATTTCTGCCAGGAAACACCAGCACATTCTTTAATCAAGATCCGGATGATGAATACTACAAAAAGGGAACTAATTAAAGATTTCCAAAGTGCGACCGATTTTGATCAAAGTACGTTATTCAAGAAAATCTATGAAGAAGAATATGGTTCATTCGGTGGTGCACCTTATGCAACGCTGATTGGTGACTATGAATTTGACCGCACACCTGAAGATACGTACCTTCTGGAACAGATTTCTCATGTCGCTGCGGCAGCACATGCGCCATTTATTTCTGCTGCAAGCCCATCAATGTTTGGACTAGAATCATTTACTGATATTGATCGTCCACGTGATGTTTCTAAAATTTTTGAAACAGCAGAGTATGTACAGTGGCGTTCTTTCCGTGAAAGCGAAGATGCTCGCTATGTGGCACTGACTATTCCTCGAGTACTGGGACGCTTACCTTATCATCCACGTGAAGGTACAGTGACTGAGGGCTTCAATTATATCGAGGAAGTTTCTGGTGAACATCATAATGAATACCTCTGGATGAATGCAGCTTATGCGTTTGGCACCCGTTTGACCAATGCCTTTGATCTGCATGGCTGGTGTGCAGCCATTCGTGGTGTGGAAGGTGGTGGTCTGGTTGAGGGCCTTCCAGTACATAGCTTCAAGACCAATGATGGTGAAGTAATTTTTAAATGTCCAACAGAAATTGCCATTACCGATCGGCGTGAAAAAGAGCTGAGTGATCTTGGTTTTATTCCTTTAGTTCATTGCAAAAATACGAACTATGCTGCGTTCTTTGGTGCACAGTCTGTGCAAAAAGCCAAAAAATATGACAATGATATTGCTAATGCCAATTCTGCATTATCAGGTCAAATTCAATACATTATGGCAGTTTCACGTATCGCTCATTATTTAAAAGCCATGATGCGGGATAAAGTGGGCAGTTTTGCCTCGGCTGGAAATGTTGAAGCCTTTCTTAATGACTGGCTGTCTCAGTACATTTTACTAGACGACGGTGCTTCACAAGAAGCAAAAGCTCAATATCCGCTTCGTGAAGCTTCGATCAAAGTTGTAGAAAATCCAGCTGAACCTGGTCACTACAAGTCTGTGGTTTTTTTAAGACCACATTTTCAGTTAGATGAGCTCTCTGTATCACTCAGGCTGGTCACTGAATTGCCGCAGTCAAGTCAATAGGACTACTGCGATTAAAGAACTATAAGTATTTATAACAATAGGATAATTATTAAAATGAAAGACATTTACGTCCAATTTCGTGGCAAATATAAAGTCGATGGCGAATCACGCGATTCTGAACATAAAAGCTGGTTAGAAGTAAATTCATGGGCACACCATATCCGTCAGCCTAAATCCGCGACCTCTTCAAGTGTGGGCGGCCATACTGCAGAACGAGTTGAGCATTCTGATATGGTCTTTGTAAAGGATCTGGATGCAACGAGTCCAAAGCTTTGGGAGGCTTGCTCTGCAGGGTATACCTTTGATGAAGTACAAATTGATTTTTATCGTGCCAACGGTGACAAACGTATCAAGTATTTGCAGATCAAACTCAAGCATGTCTTGGTTTCTCAAGTGACACCAAATGTGAATCAGGAAGGCGTTCCCACTGAAACATTTGGTTTGAAATATGCTGCAGTTGAGTGGACTTATAATCAGCAGGATATTAACGGTTCGCAAAAAGGTGCAGTTACCAAGAAATGGTCATTATCAAATAATACTGCTTCTTACGCAGCTTAATTTACATAGCCTGGATAAAGGCTGATATCCCTAGCCTTTATCTTTCTCTTTTAGAAAATATCTAATGAAAAGAATATGAATCTGGATCAACTTTATCCTTATGGATTTAGAAGTACGTTATTCGAACGTTTATTACCTGTAGATGATCAATACAATGGACAAGGTTTGTCTATACAAGAATTAAGACAATCCATTGCCCATGATCTCGAAGATCTTTTAAATAATCGGATGACTCGCCTGAACCAAACGGAAGAGCATTATCCTGGGATAAAAAATTCAATTCTGCAATTTGGAATTATTGATTTTGTTGGCTTGTCGACTGCGAATCCTACAGATCGTGACAAAATTTGCCGTTCAATTGAGCAGTCTATCAGTGCACATGAACCGCGTTTAAAACAGGTAAAAGTAGAGATGCTCATTAATGAAAACAACATGAGTAGCCTGTATTTAAGTATTTCAGCCTACTTAAATATTTCACCTTTATATGAGGTGGTGATGTTTGATGCATTACTTAAACCAACAACACAGCAATACGTTATCTTGGCTCGGAAATAAGCAGGCTGCATGTGATTGAAGATTTACTACCATATTATGAAAAGCAGTTACAGGAGTTTAGCCAGCAATCACGAGAGTTTGCTACTAAATATCCTAAAATTGCGCAACGCTTATCTTTAAATCAAGAACATATTGATGATCCACATATTGAACGGCTGATACAGGCATTTTCGCTGATTTCCGCACGTATTGATAAAAAGCTGAATGACAGTTATGAAATCTTTACACGCTCAATTTTTGAGGTGATGTTTCCACAATATCTAAAAACTTTTCCTGCCTGTTCACTCGTCAGCTTCGAAGATAGCAATAAGACAAAGAACTTAAAAGAAGACTATATAATTCCGAAAAATACAGTCTTAAAGGCGCGCAGTATTCGTGGTGTCCAGTGTGAATACCATACCGTGAATGATGTCACTTTATTACCAATTCAGTTGAAAGAAGTGAGCTTTAAAACGCATCCTTCTGCCTATATTCATTTGAATCGTAATGCCACACTTATTATAAAATTTGAAATATTTAATCAGCAACTTGAACTATTAGCCCGACAAAAATTGTCTTTATATCTGGATGCGATTTCTAATTTTCCCTTACAGGTTCTCGATACGATTTTTAAGTCTGACACCCATTTTTCTTTAAAATATCAGAATCACGAAGTTGATATTGCTCGTCCATTTGAAGTGATGGGTTTTACTGAGGAGGAAAGTATTCTTCCGATTGATCAACATACACATCAAGCTTATCGTCTGTTGACTGAATATTTCTGTTTTCCAGAAAAATTTAATTTTTTAAATCTCAATTTAAATTTTTTAAAATCTGTGATGGAAGATATTACAGATTTCGAATTGCAGATTCATTTTAAGGTAGACCTGAATGATCAAGCGGTCATCCGAAATTATGCAGAGTTAAATAGTGCAAACTTCAAGCTGTTTAGCACACCAATCGTCAATTTGTTTGAAAAACAGGCTGAACCTCAAAAAATTGATCATCAACAACTCGAATATCCTTTAATCAGTGATGCTCATCATCCTGAATATTTTCAGGTTTACGGCATTACTGAGATGAATCTCTTAAGAGAAAAGAGTGACAAGAATCAACTGATTTATAAAGTATTGCCATTTTTTGCCATGAGTCATTCTCATCAGGAGAACCAACAGTTTTTCTATCAGCTTTTACCAGCAGCGAATAAAAATAACAGTATTGATTTTAAATACTCGATTATTTCCAAGAATTTAAAACCGGGAACGACGACTTCTGATTTTATTAGTGTACGTTTACTATGTACTAATAGGGATTTGCCTTATCAAAGTTATCATCAGGATCAAAACAGTTTATCTCTCAATGAAAATCATCTGGTACGGAAAGGTAAATTATTAAAACGGCCGAACTTACCTTATCGTTTTCAGCAAAAACAGCTAGAACAATGGCGAATCATTTCTCATCTGTCTTTGAATAATTTGTCTCTGATGAAAGGGGATTCAGTTAGTCATATGAAAGAGCTGTTTGAGCTTTATAACTTACCACAAACGAAAGAAAATCAGCACATTATTAATTCAATTCAGGCGATTGAGTTTTCCTTGGGACAAAAGCTGATTGATCATCATCCATTTCCACTGTTTGTTCGAGGGGTTAAAGTCGAGATCCAGCTAGATACCCAAGTTTTTCGGGGTACAAGTATTTATATTTTTGCCCAGATTCTAAATCATATTTTTAATTTAAAAGTTCAGATGAATAGTTATGTGGAGATGACTGTGCTGGACTCAGAATCAAAACAGGAGTTATACCAATGCGTGCAGAACGTTGGTGGCAAGAGACTTCTGTAATTGATCAGCTCTATCAGCGACCGACTGCATTTGAACTGGTTCAGGCAACGCGGTTACTACGACATGATCCTCAGCAGCAAAATCAACAAAAATGGAATAATACTTTTTATTTCTTAAGTTCATTGAATCTGAATTTTCCAGTATCTGAAATTGAATCACTTCAGCTAGACAATGAAAGGGTACAAATCACTAATCTGATGCTGGGGCTGACGGGGATTCAGGGGGTATTACCTTATACCTACACCCATAAAGTCAGACATGCAGTACGCCAACAGCGTGAACAAAGTCTGTATTTTTTAGGGCTGTTTAATAACAAACTCACTGTGCAATATATAGATGCCTGCCTGAACTACAACTTGCCTGTGCGGTATGAAATTGAACAGGATAATCACTACTTAAAAATTTGGTGGTGTTTCAAAAAGTATGC
>NZ_DJBE01000019.1:0-48987 GCF_002429925.1 Acinetobacter sp. UBA5984 | reverse complement strand
TCAAACAAGTGGGACCACCTCTCTCCCTCTGAGTAGTTTTAGTTTCGCCAATTCAGACTTTGAAACTGAACTCCGATCCGAATGTGCCAAGGTGAAAAGCTATGCCAACTCGGGAAGAAAATTTTATGATCAGAAACAGTATCAAAATGCGCTAGGACAATTTCAACAGCAAGCTTCCTGGTCTGCCTTTTGTGCAATGCATAGTGAAAATAGCGATGTATCTTTTTCCGAAAATGCCATTACCACTGCTTTTAATAATGTCGGCTTAAGCTATTTTAAATCAGGAAAGCCACAATGGGCACGGGCCTGGTTTTCAGTCTTTCCTCAGGCCAAAAGCAGTCAATTTAATTTAAAACAGCTTCCTCCCCCGCAAAAAACTCAAAACTTGGCTGGCATCTATATACAGCATGCTGGCTTTGGTCACTGGAATACCATTCAAGTCAAACGGATTAAAAATTCTTATCAGATTCATTTTAATGGGTTATATATGGGACTAAATAGCATGATTTATGGTCCAAATATAGGTGAATTTAAAACCACAATGCCTGTTAATAAAAATCAAACGGCCTATCGATCAGATGATTGCAAAATTAACCTCAATTTTGCTTTTGATCCTAAACAGGGGCAGCAGGTGATTTTAAAACAGGACAGTGGCAGTTCAGGTTGTGGCTTTGGACATAATGTCTATGCAGATGGGCATTATTTAAAAGTTGAGTCCTAAATGGAGTTGTTAAAAAAGCCCGCGATTGCGGGCTTTTTAATAGGTATTAGCAGCAAATCAGTTTACACAACGATATCTGCCAGATTACCTTTCTGTTCCAACCAGTCTTTACGGTCACTGGCGCGTTTTTTTGCTAGCAGTTTATCCAGTAAACCTGAAGTCAGGTGCACATCATCCAGATCCAGTTGCACCAGACGACGAGTATTTGGATCTAAAGTCGTTTCGCGAAGCTGGCTGGCATTCATTTCACCTAAACCTTTGAATCGGGTGATTTGCGGGTTCTTGCTTTTACATTTTTTCAGGATGCCTTCCAGTTCATCTTCATCCAGCGCATAGTGCACATCTTTAGCATCATCGATACGGAATAAGGGTGGCATCGCCACAAACAGATGCCCTTCTTCGACCAGAATCGGGAAGTGTTTTACGAACAGTGCACATAACAAAGTCGCAATATGCAAGCCATCCGAGTCGGCATCGGCAAGAATACAGATCTTGCCATAACGCAGTTCAGACAGGTCATCTGAACCTGGATCGACGCCAATCGCGATTGCAATGTTATGAACTTCCTGAGAGGCCAGCACTTCATCCGAAGAGACTTCCCAGGTATTTAAAATTTTTCCGCGAATCGGCATAATCGCCTGGAAATTCTTGTCCCGTGCCTGCTTGGCTGAACCACCCGCAGAGTCCCCTTCCACAATAAACAGTTCAGACTGATCCAGATCATGTCCGACGCAATCTGACAATTTCCCAGGTAAAGTTGGACCAGCGACAATTTTCTTACGCTCAACTTTCTTGGCCGCTTTTAGACGGCGACCTGCTTTGGAAATCGCCATTTCTGCCAGTTGCATAGCGATGTCTGAATTCTGGTTCAGCCACAGTGCAAACGCATCTTTGGCAATATTCTGTACAATGCCTGAAGCTTCACGGCTGGATAAACGTTCCTTGGTCTGACCAGAGAATTGTGGCTCCTGGAATTTCAGTGACAGGATGTAGTTCACCCCGTCCCAGACATCTTCTGCAGACAGTTTCATATTCCGTGGCAACAGGTTACGCAGTTCGCAGAACTCACGCATGGCATCGGTCACGCCAGAACGTAAGCCATTCACGTGAGTACCACCTTGTGCGGTTGGAATCAGGTTGACGTAGGATTCCTGAATACTTTCTCCACCTTCCACATTCCAGCAGATGGCAAATTCTGCACTGGCACGCTCAGCGTCACCTGTCGCCACAAAAGCAGGAGCCGGAATGATTTCACGGTCTTCCAGCTCATCCATCAAATAGTCGACCAGACCATTTTCAAACTGCCAGGTGATCTTTTCATCATTGATCTGGTCGATATAGTTAATTTGCAGACCAGCAGCCAATACCGCTTTAGCTTTTAAGTTATGTTTTAGGGCTTTAAGCGCGAATTTTGGAGAATCGAAATATTTGGTTTCCGGCCAGAAATGAACAGTTGTCCCTGTGGCACGTTTCGGTGCCTTACCTTCTAACACTTCTAACGGTGCAGTCGGTTCACCATTTTCAAAGGCCATTTTATACAGGTTGCCGTGACGCTGAACTTCAACTTCTACGCGGCTAGAAAGCGCGTTGACGACCGAGATCCCCACCCCGTGCAGACCGCCAGAAAATTGATAATTATCGGTACTGAACTTACCACCGGCATGCAGTTTGGTCAGGATAATTTCAATCCCGCTCTGACCATATTCTGGGTGAATATCGACAGGCATACCACGGCCATTATCTTCAACTGATAATGAACCATCCTTATACACCGTGACCGTGACTTTATTGGCATGTCCCGCGAGTGCCTCATCGACCGCATTATCAATCACTTCCTGCGCCAAGTGGTTTGGACGAGAGGTATCGGTATACATGCCCGGACGACGACGCACCGGATCTAGACCAGATAAAACTTCAAGAGATTGAGCCGTATATTTAGACACGTTATTCGGTTTCCTTTTTTATGCAGTCGGATAAAAACTGTAAGAGCAGCGGAATTTTCTCCGCAAAATCATCCATGCCATGGCTGCCATTGGCCTCGGTCATTAGCAGTGCAGGTGGACGAGCTGAACTATAATAGCGATGTGCTTCACGATAATCCAAAACTTCATCGCCTTGTTGTAACAGCACTAATATTTTGTCTGCATCTTGCGCAGTTGGTAGTGCCATGGCTTCGAGCTGGCCAAGATCTGCGTCATTCAGGCACCAGTTCGGATGAACCTGCAGGGGCAATTCATCATCAAACAGTTCACGAAACAGTTGCCATGGTCGCATTGCCGGATTGATCAGTACAGCCGGCACATGCGCTTGAGCGACCAGATATGTCGCATAGAATCCCCCAAGACTACTGCCGACCAATGCCACCTGATCCATCGACTGGATCAATTTAGAAATCTTCTGAATTGCAGCCATCGGCGGCATGTTCAAATCGGGTAAATGCACCTGAATATCCGGGTACTTGGCACAGTATTGTTCCAATAACTGGCCTTTAATCGAGCTGCTACTACTCTTGAACCCATGCAGGTAAATGATATTCATCGGCAATAAATAAAAAACAAACAAAATGTCAAAATTTAATTTAAAAGTGTGAAATACACTTCATTTTATAACCGCTTAACTTAATTGCTTAAATTGTCTGACAAAAAAGCCTTTAATGTTATGCAATTCTCGCTATTTTAAGAGTATTCCGAATAAATTGAGAATCAAGAATACTGAAAAAAGAATTTATACCGTGAAGTGCTCAAAAAAGAAAGATGTCTACGGCTCATATAAAGGATAGGATCAAATGCCAAGTTTAACGCCATTGCATGAAACCTATTGTCGATGGGACCGAACTCCGCTTAGCCAGGCAGATGTCCTGGAAGGCCTGGCACAATTGGTCACCATGCGCTTTAGTGATGTAGTACAGGAGCTGATTAAATCGATTCAGCGTGAAATTTTAATGAGCGTATTCGGGCTGAGTGAAAAAAATTCCAAAACTTTCCAGAATATTCCTTATATCGTACGTCTGTATCAAATGTCTTATGACATGATCTTTCATTATGGCAATACCCTGATCGCGCCTGGACTGCGCCGCATTATTGAAAGATTTCCCAAATTACATAATAAACCCCTGACCCCGACCATGCATTTTATGGTCAGTGCCCTGAACGGGATTATTGGCGATTATCTGCTGAAATATCAGAATCCTCTCGCCTTGCCGATGCTTATTTACGATCATTATGGTTCTCTGCAACAAGGTGAGCTAACCGGACGCATTACCCTATTTGTGCATGGTCTGTGCATGAACCATCTGGACTGGTCAACTCGTAAATACCCGGGTATTGGGGAAAAATTGCTGGCTCAGCGCGACCATAATACCATGCTGTACCTGAACTATAATACCGGACGCCGCATTTCAGCCAATGGCCGCAGTCTGGCCAATACCTTGCAAGATCTGGTCAAACGTAATCCGGGAATTACCAGTATTGATCTGATCGGACACAGTATGGGCGGTCTGGTGTCACGCAGTGCCCTATTCTATGGCAAACAGAATGTCTATGACTGGATTCCGATGGTGGAAAATCTGGTCTGTCTAGGTTCACCGCATCATGGTGCGGTATTGGAACGTTTTGGTTTTAGCTTGCAGGAAAAAATTGGACATTTTCCTTTAGTGAAAATTGTGGGACATGTGGTGAATATTCGCAGTAACGGGATTCTGGACTTACGTCATGGCAGTGTTCGGGATGATGACTGGGAATATAATCCGGTACGGATTGGCTTTATGGACGATAACCGTAAACCTGCACCGATTCCTGCGCATATCAATGCCTATCTGGTGGCAGGTACGATCGAGTTTGAACACCATACCAACAAAACGCTTAATGTGATCGGCGATTATCTGGTCAGTGTCAAAAGTGCCTTGGGCGAACATTCCCATCCGCGTTTTGACCTGAAAGTACCTGATGCCCATAAGGCGATTTTCTATGGCCTAAATCATTTTGAAATTCAGTATCATCCACTGGTAGCTGAACAGATTGTGCGCTGGTTCTATCCAGGTGTGGAAGATGAAGCCTATACGCAAATTCATGAATATGTGACCGATCTGGACAGTATTGAAGGCATTGCCCTGACCTGATCGAAGGTAAAAAATTTGGTTCGCCTCTAAGAGAGTAATAAAAAAAGCCAGTCTGTAGACTGGCTTTTTTTGATTCAGATTTTGAAAATCAGTATTTATCTCTTAGACGTTTGACGGGCGCAGTCTGATATTTGCGGAATAATTGCCACAGGCTGATCAGCAATAAGATACTGAAGAACACCAATGACCAGACCGGTAAAGATTGCCCCAGGAACGTCCAGTCAATGGCAGCACATTCACCTGACCCATTCAGTACCTGCTGTAATACCGATTTCATCGGCAAAGTTTCCAGCCAGTAATCCAGACCTGGGCCACAGCTCGGCACTCGATCTGGGGGCAGATTCTGTAACCAGACATGCCGTGCAGCGACACCGACTGACCATAAGATACTGAGCGAGCCTAAGAAAGCATAACCACGCTTCATGGCATTGGATTTCGGATTATGCAGCAAAGCAATCAGGGAGATAATCCCCAGTCCGATTAATCCGATTCGTTGAAACACACACAATGGGCAAGGATTCAGCCCCTGTCCATGCTCAAGATACAAAGCAAATGCCATCCCGGCAACAGATGCCAAAAACAACACACCACTCACGAAGCGATAACCCCATTGCATGGTTAATCCTCTTATTTATTATCGATATTGGGCTAAATATTCAGTAAAACTGATCGTGTTATCTTGCTCGAGCTGCTGTTGTTGCTGCAATGACTTTTGTGACAATTCATTGAAATATTTAAGTGTTTCTTTGCTTAATCGATGTGATTCATAGAGATTGCTATGCTGATGGGCCAAATGCTGGCCAAATTGCCACATGCTGCTGTGACTACGGATATCTCCGACAATCAGGGCTGACAAGGTCGCATCAACTTCATCAACACGGATCTGCATGGCTTGCATAGCATTGTTATATAGATTAGTTTCATAAGCCTGATCGAGCAATTGAGCCAGTGGCTGCATACGTTGCAAATGCAGATTACACCAGTCTTCAATCATATAGCGCTGGCCATTTTCCATAATCGCAGCGTTATAGGCACGACCACGGTTGACCACTTCAGCCTGATTCTGGTCAATGATTTCCTGTTCGGCATCCAACAGCGCCGGGCTGTCTTGCAATAAGCAGTACAGTGCCACTACTTCCAGGAAGCCGGCAGTATCTTCATTGATCCCGATCGCGCTATACGGATTGACATCGACAGCACGCAGCTCGACATAGCCAATCCCGCGATTTTGCAAGGCTTGTGATGGAGTTTCGCCTTCTTGAGGTACCTGCTTTGGACGCACCAGACTGTAGTATTCATTTTCAATCTGTAGCACATGGTCATTGATCTGAATTGGCTGACCATTGGCATCATCCAGACCCAGACGGGTAAACTGTTTGTACGGTGTTTTAACCGCTTTTTGCAGACCTTCCAGATAATCCTGCAGATTATTGTAGTGAATACCCAGCTGTTTCTGTGCTGAATTCTGGTAGCCAAAACGTCCCATCCGTAATGCAGTCGAATAAGGCGTATATAAAGTACCGCGTACCAGCGGGAATAAATGGTGATCGCGTCCAGTCATAAAACACTGGCAAACTGCTGGACTGGCGCCGACCAGGAAAATCACCAACGGGGTTAAACGAATAAAGTTACGGATCAGCCCCATATAGCGATGGCTGCGATAATCCTGCAAGCTTAAAGCGCGCAGCTCTTCATCAGTTTCCTGTTCTTGTAGCGCTATAAAGAAATGATCCGGGAAAGACAGATTATAGTGAACCCCGGAAATGGTCTGCATACGGCGACCATAACGCACGCCTAAACCATGACGATACAGCGTTTTAAATAAGCCAATATTGGAGCTGCCATATTGCGCCAGCGGGATATTTTCATCCTTACTGTCGAGCATGCACGGCATAGACATCGGCCAGAGCTTTTCATCATTTTTCAGATGACGGTGTACAAAGGCATGAATGTCAGTCAGATAGTTGAGGGCTTCAGTAATACTCTCTTTCGGTGGAGTAATAAACTCCATCAAGGCTTCAGAATAATCGGTCGTAATATGCGGATGTGTCAGAGCTGAACCTAAGGCATGAGGATGCGGTTCCTGTGACAGGAAACCATTGCTTTGCATACGCAAGCTCTCACGCTCGATACCGCGCAGCATTCCTTTGATGAGCGACGAATCTACCCATTCCGGTAATACATCATGGGCAGTCGATTCAGGTTGACTCATTACAATCTCGCTTAATGGGGGGTAACTATTAAAATAGAATCATCGGTTTAGCTTAGTATACCGCGATTTCCAGACAGCACATGCTGCCCTGCCTAGTTTTCAAGCAAACCATTGATTTTTAGTTAGGCAAATTTTTAACACAAAGTTTCTCTATAAGACATGTGAAATTTGTGATTTTATTGACAAATAAATGCTAATAAATTGTAAACATTATGAATTATCAAGATATTTTAGATTTCTGGTTTAGTCCTGAGACTCAACCCAACTGGTTTGCCAAAAGTGACCAGTTCGACCAAAGTTTGAAGGAAAAATTTGGCGATATTCTGGAACAGGCGAGTAAGGCTGAACTATGGTCATGGCGTAAGAATGCTGACGGCCGGTTAGCAGAAATCCTTGTTCTGGACCAGTTTTCACGGAATATTTTTCGGGATACGCCGGGTGCTTTTGCCCAAGACAGTCTGGCTTTGGCACTGGCTCAGGAAGCCATCAGCCAGGATCTGGACAAGCAGCTGAGCCCGGAGCAACGTTCCTTCCTTTATATGCCTTTCATGCATAGCGAATCTAAATTAATCCATGAATTTGCGCTAAAATTATTTCAGCGCCTCGGCAATCCAGAAAACCTCGAATATGAAATTAAGCATAAAATCATTATTGACCGTTTCGGACGCTACCCACATCGCAACCAGATTCTGGGTCGTGAATCCACCGAGGAAGAATTGAGTTTCCTGACCCAGCCAGATAGCAGCTTCTAAAGGTCTGTAATTCGCTGGATCATCCTATCAGGAGAACGAAGATGAAAAAAACTGTCATTGCCCTGACCCTTGCGACGGCAGCCCTGCTTTCTGGCTGTGCAACGACTCCGTCTAAGCCGCTGACCTTTGACCAGCTCGGCCAGTACAGCACCACCCCACTGAACGCCAACACCTACCGCATCAGTTTTCAGGCGCGACCTAATATGAGTTTCGGTACGGCCGAAGAAATCACCCTGCTGAAAGCCGCTCAAACTACGGTACAAAATGGCTTCCAGTTTTTCCAGGTATTGAACGATCCTAGTAACCGTACCCAGCAACCACCGCGTCAGGCAATTGTCTATCCGGCGCCTAGCATCTATCCATACGGCTATTATCGTCCTTATGGTTATTCCCGACGCTATCCGGGATTCTGGCCTGATCCATTCTATGATCAGCCCTATACTGTTACTTTAGATCCTGCTCAAGTGGCTTATACCATTGAGTGCTTTAAAGCCGGTCAGGAACCGAAAGATGCCTTTGATGCCCGCTTGATTTTACAATCACTTGGCGCTAAATATGGAGTAAGTCCATCCGGCCAAGTACTACAACCACAGCCGGCCACGCCTCAATAACAGGATGATTTATGCAGAAAGAGCAGCCGTCATCAAGCTTACAACGCAGTAAACGCTTCGCGACCATTGCACTGGTCGTTGCAGTACTGGCTTGGCTGGCGCTGATGATTACTGCCAAACTGCTGCCTGAATATGTCTGGCTGATTCATATCCTGATGCTCTCTGCTGAGGCGGGTGTGGTCGGTGGTCTGGCAGACTGGTATGCAATTACCGTACTGTTCCGTAATCCTTTTGGCCGGCTGCCGATTCCAAAATTTTTACGTGACCATACTGAAATTATTCCACGCAATAAAGCCCGGATTGCCGAATCTATGGGTCGTTTTGTGCAGGAAAATTTCCTTTCTCCGCAAATCGTGCAGCGCAGCCTGGCCAGTACCGATTTAAGTCTGGCTGCCGGCCGCTGGCTGGCCAATCCACAGAATAATGCTCAAGTCACACAAGTGATTCAGCAGACTGTACCTAAAGTATTTGAATTTGTCGGGCAGGAACAGATCGCCGGATTTATTCAGAGCAACAGTGTGCAATGGGTCAAAAATACCCAGATCAATACCTTGGCCAGCGAAATGTTACGCGCTGTTTTAAAAAATGATTTCCATCAGGATGTGCTGCAACGCGGCCTGGATGTGGTGCATGCCTGGATGACCTCACATCCCGAACAGACTCGTGAGCTGACCCGCACTTTATTCAAGGAAATGGGGGTCTGGAGACTGGCCAAAGGCGCCAGCTGGATCGGCATTGATGTGCAGCAGCGCAGTATCGATTCCGTGATTCAGCGGGTGGAAGCCATGTTGGCAGATCCCGACCATCCTTGGCGGCTTAAAATTGAAGAAACTGCTCAAGAACTGATGCAGCAATTGGCAGATTCTGAAAGTATGGCCAGCCAGCGACTTAATGAAACCAAAGATGCCCTGCTCGACAGTCCACAAGTGCTGAATTTTATCAGTGGTGCAGTGGTCATTTTATGCGATGCCATCAAGGCGGATTTGCAAAAGTCGGATTCAGGGATTGCAGAGAATCTGCGAGTTGCCATTCAGCAAGTCGGTGAGAATATTATTTCAAATACCTCAGTGCGTGAGTTACTGAATAAACGTCTCAGTGGTATCGCTGTAGACTTAAGTGACCAGTACAGTGAGAAAGTGATTCGTTTTATCAGTGAACGTATTCATGAATGGGATTCGACCGAGATGATCGACAAGATTGAAAACGAAGTCGGTGGTGACCTACATATGATCCGGGTCAATGGTGTCGTGGTCGGAGCCTGTATTGGTCTGATCCTTGGGATCATCCGCGCTGCAGTCGAGCATCTGATTTAATTGGTGTTTTAGCTAGAGATCCCATCTGTTAGCGAATGTTTTTTACCTTCTAAAACTTCTTTCTTAATTCTCATTGATAGAAAACAATTATTTGGGTGGCTGATTTCCTGACATATCGACCAGCAATCCGGCAAATTTGCGTACAAAAGGCAAAAGCGTTACCACAATTGGAAAAGCAATTGCCCAGGAAATCATCCAGTTATGAAACCAGAGCGCCATGAAGCCTTCAATCCAGCCCAGATTGCGCAGCATGTTGATCATGGAAATAATCCCACTCATCAGACAGGACAAGATAAAAGGCACAATGACCAAGGCCCATTTGGCTGGAAGTTTGGGAATATTGCCGATGATGGTCGGGTGCTGTTTTGAATCCATGCTGACTCTTTTTATTGTTTCAATCAGGCTAATATAGGCCATTTTGATTGCTGGATGATTCATTTTTTATAGCAAAGTTTGCAACTTATTTATTCTGCTCTTTCTCATGTGATCCTTCATTGATGACCGACCGATGGATAGAAACCATAGGCTGTTAATCGTATATTTTTTATTCCCCATAAATGGTTTTACCTAAAGAGTCGGAAATTTGCTATATTTGCTGTTTTTCTGCGATATCTATTTTCGACTGATTATGAATACGGCAATCCAAGCAGCTCTCGATCATGCAGTGCAAACTTTACAGGCACAAAACGTACTCCCATCTGACTGGAACAATACAAGTAATTTGACGCGTACCAAAGACCGCAGCCACGGTGACTTTGCATCAAATATTGCCATGATCGCGTCTAAAGCTGCGGGTATGAAACCGCGTGATTTAGCAGAAAAAATCCTTGCTGCCCTGCCTGAAGTGGCGGATATCAGCAAGGCAGAAATTGCAGGCCCAGGCTTTATTAACTTCTTTTTAAATGCAGACCAGCGTTTTGCTGTGCTGGATCAGATTCAGGCTCAACAGGCAACGTATGGTCGTACCCAGGCCAATGCGGAAAAACGCGTTCAGGTTGAATTTGTTTCTGCGAACCCGACTTCTAGCCTGCATGTAGGTCATGGTCGTGGCGCTGCTTATGGTATGACTGTTGCAAATCTGCTTGAAGCGACAGGTGCCAAAGTTGACCGTGAATATTATGTCAATGACGCTGGCCGTCAGATGGATATTCTGGCGACTTCAACTTATTTACGTTATTTAGAGTTGACGGGTCAGGAACTGGTGTTCCCGAAAAATGCCTATCAAGGTGACTACGTCAAAGAAATCGCACAAAGCATTATTGATAAAGACGGCGATATCTATGTTCGCCCTGTTGCAGACGTTTATAAAGATGTCCCTGAAGACGTACAGTATGCTGCCGAATCGGATGCTGAAGGCAATAAAGTGGTTGTTTCAGGTGATAAAGAAAAACACATTGATGGCCTGATCTTTAACTCACAAATTTTATTAAATGAAGGTTACCGCGTCTTCCATCAGGCTGCGTTAAAAGCCATTCTTGATGATATTAAAGATGACCTCGGTGAATTCGGGGTGACTTTCAATCAATGGTTCAGTGAAGCGACTTTAACTGAAAAAATTGATGAAGCGCTACAAACTCTAGATCAGCGTGGCTTCCTGTATGAAAAAGATGGCAACATCTGGTTCAAGTCAACTGAATTTGGTGATGAAAAAGACCGCGTGGTTAAACGCCGTAATGGTCAAACCACTTATTTCGCCTCTGATATTGCGTATCACCTAAACAAATTACAACGTGGCTATACCGATATTATAGATATCTGGGGTTCAGACCACCACGGTTATATCGCACGTGTAAAAGCCGCGATTGATGCTCTGGGCTATGACTCGAAAAAACTGACTGTACTTCTGGTTCAGTTTGTCAGCCTGTGGCGTGGTGGCGAGATGGTACAGATGTCCTCTCGTTCAGGCCAGTTCGTGACTTTACGTGACCTGCGCAAAGAGGTCGGGAATGATGCAGCGCGTTTCTACTATGTCATGCGTAAATCTGAACAGCACATTGACTTCGACCTTGATCTTGCCGTATCTCAAAGCAAGGACAATGCCGTGTATTACATCCAGTATGCGCATGCGCGGATCTGCCGTATGTTAGAAAAGGCAGCCTCTACAGGTGTGAACTTTGATGCAGCCACTGCACGTGGTCTGGCAGCCAAACTTGAGCTGGAAGCGGAGACTGAAATTCTGGCAAAACTGGCAGCTTATCCAGAGATTGTTGTTCGTGCTGCAAACAGCTATGAACCGCATCAGATTGGTAACTACCTGAAAGAGCTGGCTGCGCTGTTCCATGGCTGGTACAACGACAACAAGGTTCTGGGCGATGATGCAGAATTAACTCAGGCACGTTTATTGTTATCTGTAAATGTTCGCCAAGTGCTGCGTAACGGTCTGGAACTGCTTGGTGTATCTGCGCCTGAGTCAATGTAAAGCACTGCTTTTACATTGACGCAAGACGAAGAGCTCTGCTCGAAGTGAGCATGTAAGCAAAACACTGTTTTGCATGCTCGCAAGGCGAGAGCTGTGCTTAAAGTAAGCATGCTAGTCATTGCCGTTTATCTGCTGAATAAACATTTTGTAACGTTAGCTATGTGCTTGAAGATGTAGATAAATTAAAATTCTGTGTGATTTGTGATCTAGATAATGACTTTTCTATCATGATCACATAGGATGAAGTTATAGTAGGGGCATAACTGCTGTTATGCCTTTTCTATTTGCCCCGATAAATAAGAGGAAATCCCAAGTGTTTGGAAAAACGCAGCGCGGTGTATCTGAAAGACCGAATAAGCCCAAAAAGCCACTTATTCCTACCTGGCTCGGCACACTCGTGATCATTTTAATCGTGTTAAGTTTTTTAATGGCACTCATGCTGTGGAAGCCATGGGAACCTGTTAAACCTAAAAACCAGGCTACGGCTGAGCATTCTCAAGAAGAAGATACCAATAAAGACTACCGTTTTTATGATCTGTTGCCACAGCAGCAAGTGACACCGATTCCTGAAAAAGCGGTTCCTGAAGCAAAAAATCAGGAAGCAGTGGTGATTGTAGAGGCACCAAGACCTGAAGTTGATGAATCAGAAACAGCAACTGAGCCAGGTCTGGATGCAACCGAAGCCCCAACTCCTGCTTCTGCAAGCTATATTTTACAAGTTCGTAGTTTTGATGACCCGGATCAGGCAGATGCCCGCCGTGCAGAAATTATTCTCAACGGTTTATCTGCAGATGTAGTCCGCAGCGTGGAAAATGGCAAGGTTTGGTATCGTGTCGTGTCTGGACCTTATGATTCAGCAGAATCTGCGATTATTGCACAGCAAACCTTACAGCATAGTGGTATTGATTCGATCGTGGTCAAACGATAAGGTTTAAATATAAAAAGCGCCAGATGGCGCTTTTTTTCCCTCTCCTAAAAGGAGAGAAAATCTCCCCCTTTAATAAAAGGGGAATGAGGGGAATTTACTTATTCTGAGTCAGCAAATATTTAATCCCTCCAACCTCCATTTGAAAAAGGGAGGCTTTGGGAACTTAAATAGTGTTACCTAGCGCCTCACCCATCAATACGGTTGAATTGGCTTTAAACTTCTCATCCCATTGCATCTTGTTTTCTTCAAACAGAATAACAGCGGTTGAACCTAGGTAAAAACGGCCCAGCTCGGCACCTTTTTCTAAGAAAAGATTATGCTGGTTTAGCTCAATACGGCCAGAGGGTTTTACTTTGCCAGTCGCTACAGTTTCAATGCCAGCCACAATCATCGCGCCAACTAGAACCACTGCCATACGACCAAGTTCGGTATCAAACAGACATACCATACGTTCATTACGGGCAAACAGGCCCGGAATATTTTCGGCCGTGGTCTGGTTGACTGAGAACAGTTCACCCGGTACATATAAAGTTTCAGTCAGAGTCCCGGAAAATGGCATATGGACACGGTGATAGTCACGTGGTGACAGATACACTGTCGCAAACTCACCATTCTTGAATGGCTGTGCCAGCTGTGGATCAGCAATCAGGTTTTCAACCGTAAACTTCTGACCTTTGGCTTGGAACACATCGCCATTTTCAATTTTACCCAGTTGGGAAATCGCGCCATCTGCCGGAGATACGATCGCAGTTGAATCAGCATCGACCGCACGCACCCCGGTTCTTAGTCCACGGGTAAAGAAATCATTAAATGATTTGAATTTTAAGGCATTGGTCTGCTCGGCAATCGACATATCAATCCCGTATTTGGTCTTGAACGCTGCGATCACGGCTGTTTTTACAATCGGATTTTCGCTGGCTGCAATTTTTCCCACCACACGGGACAGGCGATGCTGTGGCACCACTTTTTGGGCCTGGATAAACAGTTGTTGTTTTAGACGCGATGTGATGCTCAAGATGGCACCTCTCCTGTAGCGATTGGACTATCGAGGCGGTTGCCCCATTCACTCCACGCACCATCATAGGCTCGAATTTTCCAGCCGAATAAGCGACCCAGAATATAAGCCAGACCTGAACGGTGATGGGACTGACAATACACCACAACTGGTTGATCCAGATCAAATCCCAGTTGTTCCAGACGCTGCTGAGTACGTGGTAAAGGATGTAATTTTAAATGATTTTGCCGGTTAAGGGCAGTACTCCACTCAAAATGACGTGCGCCCGGGATGTGACCACCGCGTCGCGCGGCTAGACGCAGGCCAGTATATTCATCTTCTGTACGGCAATCCCATACCTGAATATTTTCATTTTCAATGAGTTGTTTTAGTTCATTATAATCGATCTGAAATTCAGCCTTTCTTTCAAGATTGACTGGAACCAGATGATCGACAGGTGTAAATATTTCCTGATCTGATGAAGTCGGTAGTCCTGCACCCAGCCAGGCATGAATGCCGCCATTGAGTAAACTGGTATTTTCAAAGCCCAAACAATGCAGGTTCCAGAGCAGACGCCCTGCCCACGCACCGCCTTCATCATCATAAGCCACGACATGATGTTCAGGAGAAATATTCAGATAACGGATTAAAGCTTCCAGCCCTTCCGCATCCGGTAACAGGCCCATGGCTGTTTCCTCCTGACGAACCAGCAGCTTGGGTTGCAGATGTAAGGCATGTGGAATATGCAATTGTTCATAAACCGACGCCCGGCTTAAATCAGCAATTCGAAGTTTTTCATGTCCCAAATGTGGAACCAAATCTTCTGCTTCAATCAGCAGACCAAAGTCAAAGGCGGAAGCTGTCATCTTAGTAGTTGTCATTGCGGTTAAATCCTTTTGATCTTAGCACAGCTCATTTTTTCAATTATGTTGTTTTTATCTAGATCCTTAGCATAATTTTAGCTAAAGCTAATTCAAGAAAGACCATCCTCTAAGAAAAAACCGCCTCATGATTGAAGCGGTTTTTTGAATAAAGCAGATATTTTTAGGCAGGTTCTGAGATATTGAATACCTGACGCAAATATGCCAGGAAGGTATCATTATCCGTCATGGTTTTTCCTGGACTATCGGAAATTTTCGCCACGGATTGACGGTTGCATTCCACCAGTTTCAATACGATATTTAGCGGTGTCTGTCCCATATCATTGGTTAGATTGGTTCCAATCCCAAAACTGACCTGGAAGCGATCTTTAAAGTATTGATGCAATTTCCAGGCTTTTTCCAGATTCAGACCATCACTAAAAGTCAGCATTTTGGTTTTGCTGTCAATTTTCAGCTTTTTATAATGCGCATAAGCTTTGTCACCCCATTCATAGGGATCACCACTGTCATGACGCAAGCCATCAAACAGTTTCGCAAAGTACAGGTCAAAGTCACGCAGGAAAGCATCCATACCGACTACATCAGTTAAGGCAATTCCAAGGTCACCACGGTATTCTTGCACCCAGGTTTCCAGGGCGGCTTTCTGGAAATTACGCAGACGCACATCTAACGCCTGAAAGGCTTGCAGAAATTCATGCGCCATGGTGCCAATCGGGGTAATACCCAACTCTTTGGCTAAATACACATTACTGGTCCCACGGAACACGTGTGGTGCAGCTTTATTGAATTCTTCGATGACATGCTTTTGCCAGTCAAAACTATAACGACGGCGGGTACCAAAGTCCGAGACCAGGAATGGCGGATCATTCGGATTCTGCGCGGCATCATACTGTTTTAAAAGTTCGATTTTGGCCTTAAGACGGCGCTCACCTTCAGCCCGGACTTCGGGTGTACGAATGCGGCTAAAATACAGTTCATTCACAATGGCCAGTACAAAGATTTCAAACATCATTGCCTGAACCATGGGGCCTTCAATAGTAATATCCAGGCGGCCTTCATTATCGATGGTGGCCTTAATAAAACGGCGTTTGAGCTGGAATAGTTCCAGATAATCCACAAAATCGCTTTTGATAAAACGCAGGCTGCGTAAATATTGTAATTCGTCTTCTTTAAATTTGAGCTGACACAGCAAATCCAGTTGGTGATTCAAATCATCCAGAATATCCGTCAGCGGATATTCCGTATCTTCCAGGTTGCGACAACGGAAATGATAGACACTATGCGTTTGTGGAAACTTGTGTAATACCACTTGTAGCATGGTGAATTTATACAAGTCAGTATCTAACAAAGAGTGGATAATTGGAGCCATAACTAAGGGAAATATCGCTGTGCTTATCCCGCATTAAAGCATAAAAGTTTAGGCAATATTGCAGGATTTACGTACAGCTAGCTGAATTATCGACAAAAGTTCAAGAAAATAAACTGCTTCCTGCTCGGTTATTTGACTGCTTTCAGCCCATTTTCCTGTTCCTTGATAATTTTCTGTAGCTGCTTTTCCTGACCGATCACCTTGGCAAATTCAGCTGTGGTTTTTTGTCCGGTTTTCTTGGCTTGGGCATCACAGTCGACCTGACGCAGCTGTTTGGCAATGGAGAATTCCATTTTAAACAAGGCGCCCATCAAAGCCGTATTGCCACGGTTGTCCCGGGCGCAGCGGTCTGCCCCTTTGGTCAGTAAGGTAGTCACGATACCCTGATGGCCATAATAGGTCGCCATCATCAACGGGGTATAACCATCTTGATTGCGTACATCGACTGGAAAGCCATGTTTTAAAAATTCATTGATCACTTCGCTATTGCCGATTTTAGCAGCAGCAAAAAACAGATCAATCAATTCCTGTTGTGAGGTCATCTGAACGCTTGCCGCAGTTTTTGCAGGGGAGACATTCTTCACTTCAGCAGCAGTTGCGAATGCGGAGCTAAAAGCAAGAATACTAGCTAAAAATGCGTGTGGCAGAACTTTCATGATGAACTCCAACAGAAATCGAAAGGAAAATTTAAGTCTTGAAAGACTCAATTGACCTGAGATGAAATAAAAAACGGAGTGCCTGTAAAACTCCCCCTAGGGTGCAGGAAAGGTTTGGAGTATTACAGGACTTTTTGGAGGTGATGCGCTATGCCCTAGTCACCAGTTCCTCAAGACCAATCGGAATTAGTCTTTTAATTTTGCAGCTTTGGCCTTAACGATGGCGATGTCGCCATTTACAGCTTTGGTCATACGCATACCGTAGTCCGCATCTGCCTTATAGAAGTAAGACAACATAATGTGCTTGGTTTCTGAATCTTTGACATTGCCCAGGTCAGCCGCCAGGTTCATGATCAGGTCATCTTTCTCTTTGGCAGTATAAGAGCGGTAAAGTTCACCGGCTTGCTTGAAGTTTTGCTCTTTGGTACCGATCTGCTGAACATGACCAGTCAATGGAGTTTCAACTGCACGCGCTTTTTCAGTCGCCGGTTTAGGCTCTTTACGGCTTGGCTCGTAGTTCACATCAGAGTCACGTTCAGACACATTCATGTGACCTTCCTGGTTGTTGTTGTTCACATTCACCACAGGACGGTTGACCGGAATTTGCTGATGGTTCACACCTAGACGGTACATTTGTGTATCTGAATAAGAGAAGATACGGCCTTGAAGCAAACGGTCTTCAGAGGGTTCGATACCTGGTACCAGATTACCTGGTGCAAATGCAGCCTGTTCAGTTTCATTGAAGAAGTTCTTCGGCATACGGTTCAGCGTCAATGTACCGACTTTTACTTCTGGAACCAGATTGGTTGGCCAGATTTTGGTTGGATCTAGCGGATCGAAATCAAAGCTGTTCAGATCTTTAGGATCAAGCACCTGAATATATAGATCCCATTTCGGGAAATTACCTGCATAGATGTTGTTATAAAGATCGTTGGTCAAGTGGTTGAAATCTTTACCTTGTTGAACAGCCGATTCTTTGACGTTCAGGCCCTTCACACCCTGTTTAGAGCGGAAGTTGAATTTTACGTACTTGTATTCGCCTTTGTCGTTATACAGTTTGTAGGCATGTACACCGAAACCGTCCTGTTCGCGGTAGCTGGTTGGGACACCTTGCTTGCCATAAACATAAGTCAGCATGTTGGTTGCCCAAGGCTGGCTAGACAGGAAATCAAACACACGGTTGGCATCTTGTACATTGGTGACCGGGCTTGGTTTCATCGCGTGGATGAAATCCGGGAATTTGATCGCATCACGGATAAAGAAGACTGGCGTCTGGTTACCGACCAAGTCCCAGTTACCTTCCTGAGTATAGAATTTGATGGCGAAACCGTGAGGATCACGTAGGGTTTCTGGTGAACCTTTACTATGAATGACGGTAGACATGCGCACAAAAACTGGAGTTTTGGTACCGGCCTTGAATAAAGAAGCAATTGTTACATCAGACAGATCTTTCGTAGTAACGAATTCACCATAAGCACCTGTACCACGTGCGTGAACCACACGTTCAGGAATGCGCTCACGGCCAAAACGTTGCAGTTTTTGAACCAGTTGTACATCTTGCAACAAAGTTGGACCTTGTGGACCTGCAGTGATCGAGTTCTGGTTATCACCGACAGGTGCCCCGTTATCTTTGGTTAATGGCGCAGCTTGGGCAGCTGTCACCGTTGCAAGCATTGCAACAAGTAATGAACGCTTAAACATTTCTAAGTCTCTCAATTTAATACCTTTCCTGCATGCAGCTAAGATACTTGAGAGCAAAAAATAGATAAAACAGATAATTTTTATGATTACGATCGTGTTTTTAGATAGTTTAAAATATTATCAATGATAATCAATAAATTAAGCCTGTTTTTTAGACATTATCTTAATAATAGATGAGTCTGATCTTGCTACAATGGCGGCAATTTTGAATCTGACTGAAATTGATTATGCGTGCATTATTACAACGGGTACTCGAAGCCAAAGTCGTGGTCGATGGTGAAACCACCGGAGAAATTGGCAAAGGTATTCTGGTTTTTCTGGGCTTAGGTAAAGAAGATAATCTGGAAAAAGGCAAAAAACTGATTGATAAAATATTGAAATATCGCTTCTTTGATGATGAGCAAGGCAAGATGGGCTGGAATGTCAGTCAGGCCGGTGGCGGTTTACTATTGGTGTCCCAATTTACCTTGATGGCGCAAACCCAAAAAGGCTTACGTCCAGATTTTGGTCCAGCCATGCCGCCAAGCGATGCCAAGGCCTTATATGAACAGTTGGTTGAATATGCGCAAAGCCAGTTCGAAAATGTACAAACCGGTATTTTTGCGGCCGATATGAAAGTGCATCTGATCAATGATGGACCGGTAACGTTTAATCTGGAAGTTGAATAAACCGTCATTGTTTCAGAATGAAAAAAAGCCCTCTAAATGAGGGCTTTTATATGATAATCCTCCCCTAACCCCTCCTTTAATTAAAGCAGGGGAATTAGCAGTTATTTACCAGTTTTCTCTTTAATAAACTGACGTGCCATTTTCACTTTATCTTTGACCGGTTTTGGCAGTTTAGGCGGAATCATTTTCGCAACCTGGTTAAACCAGACTAGCAGACCAAAATCACCTTCCATTTTAATCGTGCCACTTTGCATACCGGTCATGAATGCAGTCGGATCACCTTTAAGCAACGTTTTTACACCCTGTTCACTATCAGCAAATTGCAGCACAAAATCAGCTTTCTCTGCATCACCTGAAACGGTATCGATATGACCATTATTCACAACGATCTGACGTGCCATTCCCTCATCTGTTCCGATCTGGATACGGAACTGGCGTTCATGTACCAATTCAATAAATTTCGGACTGGTGCGTGCTAACTGCTTCATACGTAATGCAAGACCTGCGACCAGCAAATCAAGTGGATCGGTACTGAGGTCAACCAGAGGAAGTTTGAGCACAGGAATGGAGGACAGTTTCATGAAATTATGCCTATTCTAATTGTACGAAAATTGACAAATATCCTAGCATAGATCAAAGCTAGGCAGATGCAGGACTTTGTATCATATTTCTAAACGAAAAATGCACCCGCAGGTGCATTATTTCGCTGATATTAGAGAACTTAACGGCTAGATAGCTGCTGCTGGTCATCTTCATATACTGGTGTATGTTCGATATAACGGCGTTTAGCCAAAGCACGCTCTGCACGTCGATCTTCACGCAATAACAGTAAGGTCACTACGACCATCACGGCCGTTAAAGCTGTCAGATAGCTATATGTCATCGGGAGCTCAAACAAGGCTTGAGTACCTACTCGAATCACTTCGATCAGGCCCCAGGCCAGCATTCCCGCAGTCATAAAACTTAACCAGCGACGATAAGGCGAGAAGAAAACAGCAAGCACAGCCGCGGCGACTAAACTAAAGCCTACGAGAGTTGCTAGATTCGCTGTTACCATATAAACCCCTCCATCCAAAAGAACAGTGTGTATGCTTGATATTGCAACCGTACTACCTATTGAATTTCGTTAAATCAATAAAATGGAATGTGTTGATTTGTATCTCTATGCATGCATTATGCTGAGTTTTTTGCATAAAAAAAGTCCTGTTTTCTCCCCTTACGACATACTCTGTCGCGATATTATTTTGTCATTACATTTTTTATTTTCACAGTATTTGTGGATCAATTGCTGCGTCGATGTTGGCGTGTCATTACAAAATCATATGCCCTTTCATCGACTTAAAAAAAATATTTTCCGTTTAAGATGATCGGGGTATTTATAGACAAGCTGCGCCGTCCCTCGATAAAAGTTAAGCTAAAAATATAAAAAAACGCGACCCTAAGGCCGCGTTGGATTTTACCGCAAAGCTATGTATTACGCGCGGCTCAGATCTTTATCATGTACACCGAGCAGGTAGAGCACGCCATCCAGCCCCACACTGGAAATGGCCTGATTGGCATTCTGACGAACCAAAGGTTTGGCACGGAAAGCCACCCCTAGACCCGCAATTGAAAGCATTGGCAGGTCATTGGCACCATCACCCACAGCGATGGTCTGCTCCAGAGAAATTCCCATATTGTCGGCAATTTCACGGAGCAATAAAGCCTTGCGTGCGCCATCCACAATATGACCTTTGACTTCGCCTGTCACCACGCCATTCTGCACATCCAGAATGTTGGCATGAACTTCATCAATTCCTAGTTTGGCTTGCAGATATTCTGCAAAATACTGGAATCCGCCAGACAGAATCGCAGTACGGTAGCCCAGTGCTTTCAGGGTTGAAATCAGACGTTCTGCACCTTCAGTCACGGTCAGACGTTCTGCAATTTTTGGCAATACCGATGCATCCATGCCTTTTAATAAAGCAACACGAGCACGGAAACTTTGCTGGAAGTCCAGCTCGCCCTGCATCGCGCGTTCAGTAATTTCAGAGACTTGAATACCCACACCTGCTTCGATCGCCAGCTCATCAATCACTTCCTGCTCGATCAGGGTCGAGTCCATGTCAAAGCAGACCAGACGGCGATTACGGCGGTAAGCATTATCTTCTTGTACTGCCACATCGACATTCAGGTTATTCGACAGGCTTAAGCAGGCTGCACGCATGGCTGCTGCATCCAGCATCTGGCCTTTCAGACCAAACTGTACACAGGCACGTTTAGGGCCAGTATTGGAACCATCCAGCTCAGGACGGCCAGAAAGACGGGTCACGGTTTCAATATTGAAGCCCTGACTCGACACAATCTGGGTCACGGCTTGCAGATGAGAGGCATTTAATTCCGGGGCCAATGCCGTTACGATATAACGCGTGCGGCCGCCCTCTCTTACCCACTGTTCATATTCAGCAGCAGAGATTGGTTTAAAGCGCACTGTTAACCCGATATCATGTGCTAGAATCAGGATTTCCTTCATGGCTAATGCTGTTGCAGTTTGGTCATCAGACGATACAACAATACCTAAGGTCAGTTGATTATGAATGACCGCTTGCCCCACATCTAGAATCTGTAAGGAATGAGCGGACAAAACCTGCATTAATCGTGTAAATTGATTAGGCTGGTCGGGTCCTAAGAATGATATAAGAATGATTTCTCGCATGAATTGACTCGGGTCTGAGCTACAACTATTGTTAGAATCATAATCGAAATTGAACAGAATTGCCTTGGAAGTTTACGTTGAATGCGCCTAGACAAGGGCTATTTGCTAGCCTACTGATTGTAAGTTTTGCTCTGCATACCTTTTTACTGGTATTGGCAACGACTCACCAACTGAATGATAACCGTGTCAACCAGGGACAGCTCATGACGAGCCAACTGGTCACAGACAGCCTGGCGGAGCTTGAACCGGCGAACCGCGTTTCTCTGGCACTTCTGGCCAACCGTTATGCGACTAACCCAAGCGTTGCTTCAATTCGCATCCTGGATGCGAATGGTCAGGTTTTAGCCACTGGTGGGCTGACCAAGACCCGTAATGGGGAAGTTTTTGTCCGTGATGCCCTACAAAACGAGAAAAAAGTCGGTGTGATTGAAATCACCCTGATTGAGCCAAGTATTGGTGAAATTCTGCGGACTCAATGGCTTGCCATTCTGTTTTCTTTTATTATTCATGGTCTGCTTTGGGTCGGTTATCGTGCGGTAGCGCGTCCAAGCCGTACCGAGTATCTGGCACGTATCAATAATGAATCGCGACTGAAATTCGAGATTCAGACTTTGACTCAGGCATTGGAACAGGAAAAGCATAATGCCGCCCTCGCCATTGCCCAGGCACAGCAAGCTCTGAAAAACAAACCGAAAGAAAAAGACAGCAAACCGGTGGTACTGGATACCGATAGCCTGAGCTTGAACATTCAGTTCTATGATCCAAAACAGTTGCTGGATAGTGTGAATAAAACGGTATCGGTTCCTTATTTCAATTTGTGCCAGATTTTCCTGAACAAAGCCACTGAACTGTGCATCCAGCACTACAAACTGAACAGCACGGATATTTGTACCGTGCACAAGTTTGATGAAAAAGGTGCCAGTATCAGTATTGCGGCAGACAAGCCAGATGCCCTCGTCTGTCTGACCATGATCAGTTCAGTATTCCAGTTACTTTCGGAAGTCCTGTATAAGCGTTATCGTGAAGAAAAACGTTTTGTCCTGCAGACACGTAGTGCGATTTCTTCAGCTGTTGAAGAAATGCAGCTTAATTCAGTTCAAGCCGCAGAACGTCTGGTTCAGCAACTGGTCGCTAAGGAAAGTGCACTGCATGTTCCTAATGCCCTGTTGAAACAAATCGCGGACCACTTTGAGCTGGTCAGCATGCCCAATCCGACCAATGTCCTGACCCGTCATGCTTTTGTGGTGAATGGGATGGATGCTGAAAGCGCCGAGCTGGCACAGACTTTTAGAACCGAAATTCTAAAATCCAAACAATCCAAAGCCTCATAAATGTCCCTGAATGTTGCAATTAAAAAAAGCCGGATCCAATATCCGGCTTTTTGATGGGTACAAAACAAATACGCCAGCGTGTCTTGGACTACCCTTTAAATTTTTAACTGTTTTTGTTCCAGCAGATATTGCTGGGCATTATAAGGCTGGGCCGGATCCTGACAGGGGACTTTATGCCACTGACCCTCGGCATCTAACTCCCATGCATTTTGACAATCTTTTAAATAGCTGATCAGGCCATCTTTATAAATCCGTTTTTTCAGCTCTGGATCCAGCACCGGGAAACAGGTTTCGACCCTGGAAAACAGGTTGCGCCCCATCCAGTCGGCACTGGCACAATACAGTTTCTTGGCGCCGCCATGTTCAAAATAATAAACCCGGGTATGTTCCAGGAAACGTCCAACGATTGAACGGACCTGGATATTTTCTGACATGCCGGTGACTTGTGGAATCAGGCAGCAGATTGAACGCACAATGAGGTCAATTTTCACCCCGGCCTGTGACGCCTGATAGAGGGCAGCAATCAATTGCGGTTCAGTCAACGCATTCACTTTGATGATGATATGCGCGGCTTTTCCAGCTAGGGCAAATGCCTTTTCCTGCTCAATCAGTTTCAGCAGTTCGCTATGCAGGGTAAACGGTGCATGCAGCAAGGCTTTCAGTTTGGCCATTTTGCCCATGCCGGTCAGTTCCTGGAACATGCGGTGCACATCTTCACAGATATCCGGCTGTGTGGTCATCAGGCCGTAATCGGTATACATACGGGCATTCCCGGCATGATAGTTTCCGGTACCTAGATGCGCATAACGCAGTAGTTCCTGATTTTCACGCCGGACGATCAGAATCATTTTGGCATGGGTCTTATAACCGACGATGCCATAGACCACCACTGCCCCGGCTTCTTGCAGGATATTGGCCACCATAATATTGGATTCTTCATCGAAACGCGCCCGCAATTCAATCACGGCCGTGACTTCCTTGCCATTCCGTGCGGCTTCTGCCAGCACCTGAACAATTTCCGAATCCGGACCACTGCGATATAGCGTCTGCTTGATCGCCAGCACCGCCGGGTCCTTGGCCGCTTCGCGCAGTAAAGTAATCACCGGCTGGAATGAATCAAAAGGATGATGCAGCAGCACATCCTGTGCCTTTAAAATTTCAAAAATACTTTTCTGTTTACGGAAAATTTTCGGAATGACCGGACTAAAATGCGGATACTTTAATTCCGGACGCTCAAAGCTGGTACTCAGGCGGGACAAATTGATCGGTCCATCAATCCGGTACAGCTCCTGTTCCGTCAGATCAAATTCATCCAGCAAATAGTCGATGATGTTCTGTGGAGAGTCATTTTCAATTTCCAGACGTACTGCACGACCAAAGCGGCGCGAACACAGTTCATCTTTTAAAGCCAACGCCAGATCATCGACATCTTCCGACAATACCAGATCGGCATTGCGGGTAACCCGAAAGGCATAACATCCGGTCGCTTTCATGCCGGGAAACAAATCACTGATATGCTGCTGGATGATCGCAGTCAGAAAGATCTGGGTGGTATTGTTTCCGGTGACATCTTCCGGAATTTTAATCAGGCAGGGTAAGGAACGTGGTGCCGGCACAATTGCCATCTCGATTTCACGGCCAAAGGCATCTTTACCTTCCAAGCTGATAATAAAGTTCAAACTTTTATTCACCAAACGTGGAAAAGGATGTGAAGGATCCAGACTGATCGGGGTCAGTACCGGTTGCACTTCTTTGGCAAAAAAGGCTGCAATCCAGGCCTTATGTTTTTCCAGAAGATCCTGGTATTGAAGAAACTGAATCCCCTGCGCCTGGAGTTCAGGCAAAATTGCATGATTCAGAACCTCATACTGTTTGTTCACTGTGGCATGAATGGACTGGGACAGTTCTTGTAGAATCAGCTCGGTGGGTACAGCATCAGGCGTCCGGGTAGTCGCATTCAGATCTTGCTGTTTCATCAGCCCGGCAATCCTGATTTCAAAAAACTCATCCAGGTTACGGGAAAAAATAATCAGGAAGTTTAAGCGCTCTAAAATCGGTAAATTCGGATCGAGTGCTTGTGCCAAGACACGACGCTGAAATCCAAATAAGGAAAGTTCCCGATTAAAATAGGTCGCTGACGAATGCTGAAATTGTTCCATGCCCTCTCAATGCTGCTGATTACAGTCTGTTGTTTCACATCATTGAGGGGCGATCTTAGGCAGACTTCATGACACTTATGTTACAAAGCTCGATAAATCCATATAAATTAATATTTTAATTTTTCACCTTATAAAAAATCATGCTATGGCTCGTTGGGCGCCGTCATCAAATTGCAATTAAGTGTCCGTTTTTTCAGTTTGTCTGCCAGCCCAATAAGTGGCTAAAGCAGGTCCTGAAATATTATGCCACAGGCTGAAAATGGCACTTGGAACCGCAGTAATGGGAGATGCAGCAAAATGGGTTGCCGCCAAGGCCACACCCAGACCAGAATTCTGCATCCCCACTTCAATGGATACTGCACGACAGTCAATTTCTGCCAAGTGAAATATGCGACTGGCCCAATAACCCAGTAAATAGCCCATCCCATTGTGTAAAGCCACAAGCCCTAAAATCATTAAACCAGATTCCAGAATCTGGGTTTTGCTGCCGGCAATAATTGCCGCCACAATTGCGACAATGGCAATCACTGAAATTACTGGCATTACCTGGATATAGCCTTCTACCTTGGTTTTTAGAAGGGCGCGGATAATCAAACCTAAAATGATTGGAAACAGCACCACTTGCAGAATCGAAATCAGCATGGACAAGGCATTAATTTCAATCCATTGGCTGGCCAGCAGATAAAAAATTGCCGGAGTCAAAAGCGGTGCCAATAAAGTTGATACCGAAGTACACGCTACAGACAAGGCCGTATTACCTTTGGCCATATAGGTAATCACATTGGATGCGGTGCCACCTGGACAGCAGCCCACCAGAATTACACCAATCGCAATTTCAGCCGGAAGCTGGAATAGCTGACAGAGCAAAAAGGCTAACCCTGGCATCACCATAAACTGAGCCACGACCCCAATCGCGACGGCCTTAGGACTTTGCAAGATACTTTTAAAATCGCCTGGCGTCATGGTCATGCCCATACCAAACATGATCAGACCCAACATCCAAGGAATATAGGCGCGTAACCAGACGAAAAGATCCGGCAGCATCAGAGCAATCGCTGAAAATAGAATGACCCACAGAGCAAAGGTCTTTTGGACAAACTGGCTAAATTGAAGGAGTGCTGACATGGGGAAATCCAGGGATCATGAAAAAGAAATCAAGGCATCTGTGGATGCCTCAAAGTAAACAAACCATTGCATAATGGTAAATGGCCCTAATCGCCTTAAGTCAGCGCTTAGGCAGCATTAATAATATCTTTCAGATAAATCCGTTTTACACCCTGTGCCAGCATGTCCTGCCAGGCATGTTGTAGCGAACCATTCAGGTCTATGCCTTTGGTAGCATCCGCAATGACATAGGCCTTAAAGCCGAGTTTACAGGCATCCATCGCGGTCCAGGCCACACAAAAATCGGTCGCGATACCCACGATAAATACGGTATCAATGCCACGCTCCCGTAAATAGCCGGCCAGACCAGTACTGGTTTTTTGATCAGCTTCCATAAAGGCGGAGTAACTGTCGATATTTTGATGAAAGCCTTTGCGGATAATCAGTTGGGCTTGCGGAAGGTTCAGCTCCGGATGAAATTCAGCATCCTCAGTCCCTTGTACACAATGACTCGGCCAGAGGACTTGAGAACCATAATTCAGCTGAATCGTGTCATAGGCTGCTTGAGCAGGATGATTGTCTGCAAAGGAGATATGCTCTGCCGGATGCCAATCCTGAGTCAGTACAATATTCTGAAAGTACTGCCCCAATCGGTTGATATTCGGAATAATCTGATCGGCATTGGTAACAGCCAGATTTCCACCCGGGGTAAATCCTTTTTGTACATCCACCACAATCAGCGCCGCATTCTGCATCATTTTCATCCCTTGAAATCTGAGTTTGCATCCAAGCATAGCTTAAAACTAAAGAAAATTTTTAGCCCTTTAGGTAAAAATAGAATGACTCTGCATTCTGATAAAACGTATGATGAGTTAACTGTAAAAGCTATTGCTCTGCAAAACATAGACAGAATTTGTCTTTAGCTGAACTGATACTAGAAAATAAAAAGCCTGCATCAGTGCAGGCTTTTTGGATATTCATCTTTTTATTTTTAAACTTTGGTACGGCTGACCAGGAACAGCATACATACCGCAGAGATTACGATACATGGAATCGCTGCCGAGATCACCCCTGCTGCACCGAAGCCTGCTGTCAGTAGCTGACCCGCAATTGCAGGGCCAAGCATGGCACCGATATGACCAACTGCAGAAGCAACACCTACCCCTGTACCACGTACTTCAGTCGGGTAAACGATACTACCAAAGGCATAGAGTACGCCCTGACAACCAATCACGAAGGCACCTGCCAATGCTGCGGCCATGTACATCTGTTCAAGTGAGCTTGCACCGTTCAACGCTAATAAACCCGCCAGGATACCGCCGTACATCAACAGAATGACATACGCTTTTTTCAGGCGATCCGTCAGCATACCCAGAATCACGGTACCAATCGTTGCAGTCGCCATGAAATAGAACTGTGCAGTTGAACCATCTTTACGGGTGAAGCCCAGCTCCATAAAGAGTGAAGGCAACCAGCTCAACATGATGTACACCACTATCAGGGTGAAGAAGTAGCTCACCCAGATACACAGCGTACGAAGTAGGTTGTCAGAGTTAAACAAATCCTTGAATGAACCCTGAGGAGATGCTGCACGTTCTGCGGCTGTCTTGTTTTGTGCCTTTATGTATTCTTTAGATTCAGGCAGACACACCATCATCAGAGGAATCACAATGATGGGCAATAAACCACCCAAGTAAAAAAACATTTTTCCAGTTTGCACCGAATTCAGTTGCTGCGATTAAAGACAAGATTGCAGCACCCACTGGCATACCACAGTACATCAGGCCCACGGCACGTCCACGGTTTTGTGGAGCCACGGCTTCAGAAGCTAAAGTGATCAGAATCGGCATTGCACCGCCAAGACCCGCACCCGCCAGAAAACGAACTGCCAGCAAGCTGTGGAAACTGTTCACCCACACGGTACATAAGGTAAATAGTGCAAAAATTGTGGTTGACCAGATTAAAACTTTCTTACGACCAAGACGGTCCGCGAATCGACCACCGACCAGTGCACCAGGCAATAAGCCCAGAATCCCTGCACTAAAAAATACACCCAATTGTGAGCTATCAAGACCAAAGTGCTCACGAATACCAGCAGCGGCAATCCCGGCAGCCTGAATATCCAGGCCTTCAATCGCAGCGATCAGAAAGCAGATCCCTACCGTGATGATCGCGTGCTTATTGTCTGATTTTTCCATGGAATATCCTTGTTCAATCAGCGTTCAAAAGAGAGGCCATCATCTATGAGCCGCTAAAGAGAATTAACTACCAATAAGTTGAACAATTTGCTCGGATATACTGAAAAATCCAGAAAATTAATGACTTTAAGATGCTGTTCGATAAAGTCAAAAAAGCAATTAATGAGAAGTATTAAAATCCCAGTATTTTTGGATTTAGACTTATACATCAAACCCGGAAATTCAACAGTGAGAAAAATTCAGGGCCGATCACTAATACGAAAAAAAGATTAGTTCAGGCATTTTTGCTTTTTATTCATCATAAATGAGGTTTATTATTCGATATATTTTAGCTCTTAATTCATCAAATATAAATATTAATACTCCCCTAAAACGCCATAAAAGAATGTTTTCTAAATCTATTTAATTCACTTAAGTGACTTATTCTGTGTATTTTTTACTGAAAAAATGAATTCATTAGCTTTCATACTGCTGGAGGATAAAGGATGATTTGGACAGCAAAAAATCATAACGATTAAAACTTGATTGTTGCCTAGAGGCTTTGTATAAAGAATTCAGTGGCTTTTACTAAAGCATATTGTTCTTATGCGTTTGATCAGTCATAATTTGCATAAGCAATATTCAATTCAGTGCAAATCTATTGAATTTGCTACAAATCAAAATACAAACCCATCCCAAATATGTTTTCTCATTCTCTTCGGATGGACAAATAGGATAGTTTTTTAAAATGACTCAGCAAGCACAGACCATTCAGGGTTCCATTGTCGCAATCGTCACCCCCATGTTTGAAGATGGCAGCGTAGATTGGAAGGGTCTCGAGAAGCTGGTTGAGTGGCATATTGCAGAAGGCACTAACAGTATCGTCGCGGTTGGTACTACTGGTGAAGCATCAACGCTCAGCATGAGCGAGCACACTCAAGTGATCAAAGAAATCATTCGTGTTGCCAACAAACGTATTCCTATCATTGCCGGTACAGGCGCAAACTCGACTCGTGAAGCAATCGAGCTGACTCAGGAAGCCAAAGAACTTGGCGCTGATGCTGCCCTGCTGGTTACTCCTTACTACAACAAACCGACTCAGGAAGGTCTATACCAGCATTATAAAGCGATTGCTGAAGCGGTTGACCTACCTCAAATTCTTTATAACGTTCCAGGTCGTACTGGCGTAGATATGGCCAACGAAACCGTGATCCGTCTGGCAGATATTCCACAGATCGTGGGCATTAAAGATGCAACAGGTGATGTAGCCCGTGGTGCTGCCCTGATTGAAGGTCTGACAGGCAAAAACATGACTGTTTACTCAGGTGATGATGCAACTGCCTATGAGTTAATGGGTCATGGTGCCAAAGGTAATATCTCTGTGACTGCTAACGTTGCACCAAAAGTCATGAGTGAAGTATGTGCTGCAGCCATTGCAGGCGATGCGGCAGGTGCTGAAGAGCTCAATGCTCAGGTTGCAAATTTACACAATATTCTATTTTGCGAATCAAACCCAATTCCTGTGAAATGGGCTCTCCATGATATGGGCTTAATTGGTACAGGTATTCGCCTTCCATTAACACCACTTGCAGAACAATATCGCGCTCCGCTTCATGAGGCACTTGTAGAAGCGAGCGTCATTAAATAAAGAGCAACGATTATGCAATTACGTTTAGGACTTACCCTGGCACTTTCAGTATTCAGTTTAGCAGGTTGTAGTTCAATGGCCTTTAAAAACGGTACCTTGGACTATAAAGAGACAACCACGCTGCAACCATTACAATATCCTGAAGGGTCAATGGTTCGTCCTGCAACGCCTTTGTACCCTGCTCCGACCGTAGATCCGCTTGCCCTGGAAAATGCACCAAAGCTTGAAAATCAGCGTGGTAACCGCTTTGCGATGCCACGTCCTACTGCACAGCCAGTAAATTCAACTCAAGCAGATGAAACTCAAGAAAATTTTTCGGGAAAGCCGCAATTAGTCACTGACGGAAATCAAAATCCACTGCTCAAAATTGATGGAAATGCTGCTACAATATGGCAATACACTCTTGCCACGCTTAGCAGCCTTAACCATTCTATCGTTGGTCAAAATAAAGATCGTTATGAAGTAGCGATTCAGGTCGATCAGCAAACCTATGTTTTAAGACTCTCTCCCGCAGGTTCGAGTAACACCCTGGCTGTGTTTAATCCCGATAACAGTTTTGCCGACCGCGAAAAAGCAGCAGAACTGTTAAACCAGATTTACCAAAATTGGCCAGCCTAGACATTTTCTAGGCATTTTTTTTTGTAGAAGGTTCCCTCATGTTAAAACAAACCTTGCTCTATACTGGTAAAGCGAAATCTGTCTATACCACGGACAGTGAAGACCACCTGATTTTAGTTTTTCGTGACGATGCGTCCGCATTCAATGGCGAAAAAATCGAACAACTGGATCGTAAAGGTAAGGTGAATAACCGTTTTAACGCCTTCATCATGGAAAAGCTGGCTGCTGCTGGTATTGAAACTCATTTTGAGAAACTGCTGACACCGACTGAAGTGCTGGTGAAAAAACTTAAAATGATTCCAGTAGAATGTGTAGTACGTAACTATGCTGCGGGTTCTTTATGCCGTCGTCTTGGTGTAGAAGAAGGTAAAGAGTTAACGCCTCCAACATTCGAATTGTTCTTCAAGGATGACGCGCTAGGCGATCCAATGGTGAACGAATCTCAAGCGATTGCTTTAGGTTGGGCGACTGCTGAACAACTGGCAAAAATGAAAGAACTGACTTACCAAGTGAACGATGTGCTTAAAGCATTATTCGAAGCGGGTAATATGCTTCTGGTTGACTTTAAACTTGAATTTGGTGTGTTCCACGACCGTATCGTACTGGGTGACGAATTCTCTCCAGACGGCTGTCGTCTATGGGATAAAGACACCAAGAAAAAACTGGATAAAGACCGTTTCCGTCAAGGCCTAGGCGGTGTGGTTGAAGCGTACGAAGAAGTTGCAGCACGTTTAGGTATCAATCTTGAAGATATCTAAGCACTAATAATGCTTCAAAGAACCGGGCAAATAGCCCGGTTTTTTATTGTCTAATCTTATGATCGAAAAAATGAATTTTATTAATAAAAATGATCGTTTTTACATTATTCAATGCATNNAGATTTATACCCTTACCCTCTAGGATGTATCTCCCCCAAGACATCCTATTTCAGCCCAATTCTCCTTGAATTGGGCTTTTTTTTGTTTACTGCTGCTGTTGTTCCTGCCAGCGACGTTGTTGCAGACGTTCGCCTTCCACTTCACGCTTATTACGTGCCGATTCGTACAGTTTGGTGCCTTTCAGCTCAGGCGGCAGGTAATCTTGCAAAACAAAATGTTCCGGATAGTTATGCGGATACAGATAATTCACTCCATAACCCTGCTCTTTCATCAACTTGGTGGTTGCATTACGCAGATGTAAAGGCACTGGCAAATTGGCCGTTTTTTCAGCCAGATCCATCGCCTTGTTAATCGCGAGATAGGTACTATTACTTTTGGCACTGGTCGCCAGGTAAACCGCACATTGTCCCAGAATAATCCGGCATTCCGGCATACCAATCGCTTGAACTGAGCGGAAGCATTCACCCGCTAGCAACAAGGCATTCGGATTGGAATTGCCAATATCTTCTGATGCCGCAATCAGCATACGGCGGGCAATAAAGACCGGATCTTCACCACCTTTCAGCATACGTGCCATCCAGTACAGGGCAGCATCCGGATCACTACCACGAATCGACTTGATGAAGGCCGAAACCAGATCATAGTGCTGCTCGCCAGACTTGTCATAACGGGCAATATTCTGCTGTGCGACTTTGACCACAATCGCATTAGTAATGATATTTTCCTGATCAGCCTCAAAAGTACTGGCAATCAGATCTAGTAGATTGAGTGCCTTACGCGCATCCCCTGCGGCAAACTGCAATAAGGCGTCAAATTCTTCAATCTGGATATAGCGTTCCTGCAGGAATTTGTCAGTCTGAATCGCCTGAGTTAGTAAAGTCTGAATCGCTTCGTCACTCAGCGCATTCAAGGTATAGACCTGACAACGTGACAGCAAGGCACTGTTGACTTCAAAAGATGGATTTTCCGTCGTCGCGCCAATCAGGGTAATTTTGCCTTTTTCGACGGCATTCAGCAGTGCATCCTGCTGGGATTTATTAAAACGGTGAATCTCGTCAATAAACACTACAGGCGTCAGCAGATCAACACTTTCCGCAATGACTTCACGCAATTCTTTCACACCGGTATTGAGTGCAGACAGGCTGATAAATGGCCGGTCCACCGCTTGGGCAAGTAGCAAGGCAATCGTGGTTTTACCTACTCCAGGTGGACCCCAGAAGATAATCGATGGTAAATGCCCTTGGTCAATCATCTGACGTAGAGGTGCATTCTCTCCAAGCAAGTGATCCTGCCCGATAATTTCTGCAAGGTCGCGAGGCCGCAAGCGTTCTGGAAGCGGGATATGACTGTCTGACATCTTATTATTGGCTCAAATTAAATTCTGCTTTCATTCTAACACTGGTAGTTTTGATTCCAATATTTCAAACATTTATGAGAAAAATTTAATTTATGTAAGAAATCTCTATTTTTTTTACAATGAATGGATTAATCTTATGAAAAGTAGATAAATAGAACATGATTAATTACAGGTTAATAACCTTGTAAATTTCACATTATCTCATATTAATTAGAATGGACTTGAGCAACTGATTGGATGCTCTTTGGGTGGTATCGGTGGGGATGCATGAAGCATAATAAATCTAGACGAACAACTGCAGAATGCGCTGATTCGCTTATTTCAACCTTGATACAATCTTCTAATGAACAACAGGCAAAATCCAGATTATTACAAGATCTGATCAATGATGTGCCGCATCCGCTTTGGGTGCTGGGCAAGGATAATATTGAATATTTTAATCAGGCACTTTCGGATTATTTAGGTACCAATTTAAGTGAATATGGTCCTAAAGAATGGCAAAGCCTGATTCATCCAGATGATCAGCCAACGTTTTCTGAGCAATGGCATGCTGGCCTGAATCAGCAACAAGGCTTTAATACCCAGTGCCGGATTAAATCGGCTGATTCCAGCTACCGTATGTGTGCCTTGGCCATCAAGTTTCAGCATACAGCAGAACATCTGCTGCAATGGTCGGTATCACTGACCGATATCCATGAATATTTTGAGATTCAGCAACAACTGTCTCAGGTGATTTCTACCCAAAAAAACATGCTGGATGCCAGTGTCGATTGTATTAAAGTGATGTCTCCACAAGGCGAAATCCGTCATATCAATCAGTCAGCCTGTCATAAGTTAGGGATTGATCCTGAACAGCAGCCTGCCCCGCATTCATGGTTAAGCCTGTTACCCGCTGAAGTTAAAAAAACCGGACAACGCGCTTTAAAACAGGCTGCTCAAGGTTTAAATAGCCGTTTTGTAGAAAAAGCCCAGACGGAGAATGAGGACCCACAATACTGGGATCATTTACTGACTCCAGTATTGGACGAAAATAATATTCCCCAAAATATCCTGTGTGTTTCACGCAATGTCAGTCAGCAAAAAATAGTTGAAAGCCGTTTAAAAGCCGTAATTCAGCGTGATGAGCTGACCGGACTGTATAACCGCAATGCCTTTTATAAGACCTTTAAACAGGTACTGCTAAAAGCCAAGCAACAGCAAATAATGGTTGGCCTGCTCCTGATCGACCTAGACTATTTCCGGCATATCAATGACACTTTGAGTCATATTGCCGGGGACCATTTGCTGCATGTCTTGGGCAAGCGTTTTCAGGCCTGTTTTGGCTCCAATAATATAGTCGTTGCCCGTCTGGGTGGCGATGAGTTTGCTATTTTAGTCAAAAACCTGGAAAACGAAGCCCAGCTGATTAATACTGCACAACTGGCCTATGCCCAACTGGAACAACCAGTGAGTTATGTCGGCCATCGTATGAGTATCGGTATGAGTATCGGTTGTACCGTTTATCCGCGTGATGCCCAGAATAGTTCCAACCTGCTGAAATGTGCCGATATTGCCCTGAATGATCTGAAAAATAGTGGTCGTGGCGGGATTCGCATGTTTAATCAGGAGATGTTCAGGTCACTGGAAAACATGACCAAACAACTGACGCTGGCACGCAAGATTATTCATGCGGATCAGATTATTCCTTATTATCAGCCTAAGGTTCACCTTTCTGATGGTGAGGTGATTGGTTTCGAAGCCTTACTGCGTTGGCAGGATCAACAGCATCAGATCCAGTTACCCTCTCATATTTTTTCTGCTTTCCAGGACTATGATTTAGCTTCGCGCATCAGTGAAACCATGCAGCTAAAAGTCTTTGAGGATATGAGCCGCTGGCAAGCCGAGGGTCTGGATATACTGCCAATTTCAATCAATGCAGCTCCAGTTGAATTCCTGCGCGATGACTATGCTGAGAAATTCCTGGCTCGTCTATCCCGATTCGATATTCCTGCACATAAGGTTGAACTGGAAATTACCGAGCAGAGCTTATCCGAAGGCGGAGCCAATTATGTGATCCGGGCACTAAACCTGCTAAAAAAACATGGAATTCATATTTCTCTGGATGACTTCGGTACCGGTCATTCTTCCCTGACCCGTTTACAGGAATATCCGGTCGACTGCATCAAGATTGATCGCAACTTTGTAGAACGCATGAACAATGATCCGTCTGCGCTGGCCATTGTCAAAGCCATTACCCAGATTGGTTCCAGTATTTCTCTGGATGTACTGGTCGAGGGTATTGAAAATACTGAACAACTGGACACGCTAATCAATTGTGATTGCCAGATCGGACAAGGTTTTTATTTTTACCGACCTATGTCGGGGTCTTCAGCACAGCAACTGCTACAACAGGCAGCTTAATTTTTTTATTTAATCATTTGACGAGGTTGGATTGCGCTAACAGCTAGCGCACCCAGCGTACGATATATTCATCAATTTCATCTTCATCAATATCGACTTCACTTAAGCAGCGACCAGCAGCAGATTTTTTGGCCTGAATTACGCTTTGTCGTGAACCTGTCTTCAGATAATGCCAGGATGGCAGGCTTTTCCCTTCAGCAACTCGGCGATAGGCACAGCTTGATGGCAACCAGTGAATGGTGTCCAGTTTCTCAGGTGTTAGCTGGATACAATCGGGCACATATTGCAGCCGGTTCGGATAATCCGAACAGCGGGCAGTTTTACAGTCCAGTAATTTGCAAGCCACTTTGGTATAGGCAACTTCGTGGGTGTCTTCATCTTCCAGCTTGATCAGGCAGCAAAGCCCACAACCATCACAAAGCGCTTCCCATTCTTCTGGTGTCAGCTCAGTGAGACTATATTTTTTCCAGAAGTATGGACGTAAGGCATCAGACATAATCAAAACGGCTATGGTAAAAATCAGCTTATTATACCAAGTCTCAACAAAGGAAATGTAGGGACGTGAATCTTATTAATATCACGTAAACTATTGTTAAATCAGAGACAGTACATCAACAAAACACTAACAGTGCCCAAAATCGAATATTCCTATACTGGATTTGAGAATAAAAACACATGGAGAATTGATATGTTTCGCTGGGCTATTATTTTTGCTGTGATTGCCTTAATTGCCAGTCTACTTGGTTTCGGTGGAGTAGCAGGCTTATCTAAGGATTTCGCGATTATCTTATTGGTGATTGCCGTTATTCTTGCCATTGTTGGTTTCCTTTCTCGCGGCAAGGTCTAGCGACTGATTTTTGCTTAAGGAAAAGTTTCCTACAGAAAAAACAAGAGCCATTTGGCTCTTGTTTTTTATGCGCCCAAAATGGATTACGGTTTGATATGGCGTGGTCTGAAACCAGCAGCGACCAATGCGGCCAAATACGCCACTACCCCGACCACACATAAAATCAGTACTTCCAGTACACGCATCCACTGTGATACATCACCATTGTACCAGCTCAGTGCATAGGCCAAAGCTGCAATCATCACCACATTGGCAAACATGAATTGCAGGAAGATTTTTTTCCAGTGTGCACCAAAGCGGAAAATATTGCGTTGATGCAGATAAAAATACAGCAGACCCGCATTGACCATGGCTGAACCGGTCGAAGCCAGTGCCAGCGCCATATGTTCCGCTTCCCAATGAATCAGCTTAAAGAAACCAATAAAGATCACGTTCAGAATTGCATTGGCTGCTACTGCCATTAAACCGACGCGTACCGGTGTACGGGTATCCTGCTGGGCATAAAAGCCGGGAGCAAAGACTTTAATCAGCATAAAGGCAATCACACCGCCACTCATACATTGCAGTGCCAAGGCAGTCATCTGGGTATCTTCAAAAGTGAATTGTCCGCGTTCAAATAATGCCTGAATAATCGGTGTTGACAGCATGAACAAGGCAATACTGGCTGGTAGACCCACCAGTACGATGACTTTCGCTGCCCAATCCATCATGCCACGGAATTTTTCCGGGTTCTTTTCCGTATGCTGTGTGGATAAAGACGGCAGAATCACGGTACCGATTGCGACGCCAATCAGACCCAATGGTAATTCGGTCATCCGTTCAGCACTATATAGCCAGGACACTGAACCATCCTGCATGAAAGAAGCCCAAACCGTATTCAGTAACAGGTTGATCTGTGTGACCGATACACCAAACAAAGCGGGTAGCATCAGTTTCATGATGCGATCCACCCCTTCATGCTTGAAGTCTACTTTCGGTGGAATCAACAGGTTTTTACGCCATAATTCTGGAATCTGGATTGCCAGCTGCAAAATACCGGCAATTACGACTGCCCAGCCTAGCGCCATAATCGGCTCTGCCATAAAAGGGGTGAGCCAGAGCGCACCTGCAATCATGGCAATATTCAATAAGACCGGAGCAAAGGCTGGCGTACTGAAAGAGCCATAACTGTTCAGAATACTGCTGGCAAAAGCCGTTAGTGACATAAATAGCAGGTATGGAATGGTCAGGCGGAACATGTCTGTAGCCAGCGCAAACTTTGCTTCATCGCCATGGAACCCTGGCGCATAGATATACATGATCACCGGTGCGGCAATGATGGCAATCATGGTCAGGGTGGTCATGAAAGTAGCCAGACAGCCAAATACCCGGCTGATCAGGATCTGCACTTCTGCATGGGTACGACTGGTTTTATATTCTGTCAGTACCGGAATAAAGGCTTGGGAGAATGCCCCTTCTGCAAATAGCCGTCTGAAAAAGTTTGGAATACGAAATGCCACCACGAAGGTATCGAAATCTTTACCGGCACCGAATACATTCAGTAAAACCACATCCCGGACCAATCCCAGAACCCGCGATAACATGGTCATCGCACTGACAATTACGGTCGAACGCCAAAGCGCCATCCTATTCACCTAATAATTAATTTGGGCCTATTGTAATGAAACTTGCAAAAGAAGTTCATTGCTTAATCACATGACTTCCTGAAGGGTCATGGGTTCTTATAATGTTGTAACTGGGCACGAAAAGCACACCAGTCAAAATACGGTCCCGGATCGGTTTTACGTCCCGGTGCAATGTCCGAATGTCCGGCAATATGCTGCTGCAGTTTGGGATAATAGTCTTGCAAACAGGTGGTAACTTTGACCAAGGCATCATACTGTGCCTGTTCAAACGGCAGGTCATCACTGCCTTCCAGTTCAATCCCGATGGAATAATCATTACATTCTTTTTTGGCCAGATAGCTGGAACGACCTGCATGCCAGGCCCGGTCATTGAAATTCACAAACTGCAGCACTTCACCAGAACGCAAAATCAGCAGATGCACCGACACCTGCATGCCTTCAATAGTTTGAAAATACGGATGCACTGACCAGTCCAGCTGGTTCTGAAAAAACTGTTCAATATAGCCGCCACCAAACTGTGACGGCGGCAGACTGATGTTATGGATCACCAGTAACTGGATATCGGTATGTTCAGGCCGCTGATTAAAATTTGGAGAAGGGATCTGGCGCGCCCCGAGCAATTGCCCGTCCCGGATTTGAAACTCAGCTGCCTGTTGCATAAAACTGTCCTGTACAAAAATAAAATCTGCAATATCAGGATTGCAGCCGGCTTAATGCTAAAACTTTCATAGGCAAATCTCAATTCATCCCGGCAGGCTGTATGAAAAATCGCTCATTTTAATGTAACGGTGTTAAGATAACGCACAATTTTTCACGGCTAAAAAAGATACGGAAATACTCATGAGCATATCTCAGGCTTTGCTAGAACAGTCGATTCAGATCAATATTCAACAGGCACTCTCCGAAGATATTGGCGATGGTGACATTACTGCCCTGCTGACTCCTGAAGATGAACAGGCGACTGCCACGATTATTAGCCGTGAAGCAATGGTTCTTGCTGGTCAGCCTTGGGTCAATGCCCTGATTCAGGCCTATGATCCGAGTGTAGAAGTGATCTGGCTAAAAAATGACGGCGATCATGTCGCTGCCAATGAAGCTTTTCTAAAACTGGCCGGTTCTGCACGTAGCCTACTGACTGTAGAACGCCCTGCCCTGAACTTTGTACAGACGCTGTCTGCAGTTGCGACCAAAACAGCAACCTATGTCAAAGAGTTGGACGGTCTGCATACCAAGCTCTTAGATACCCGTAAAACGCTGCCAGGCTTACGTATTGCCCAAAAATATGCTGTTGCTGTCGGTGGTGGTCAGAATCACCGTTTGGGCCTATTCGATGCCTTTTTGATTAAAGAAAATCATATTATGGCAGCCGGCGGCATTCGCCAGGCGATTGCCATGGCCCACCAGATTGCACCGGGTAAACCAGTTGAAGTGGAAGTTGAAACCTGGGATGAACTGAATCAGGCCCTAGAAGCCGAGGCTGATATCGTGATGCTGGATAATTTCAGTCAGCAGCAAATGATTGATGCCGTTAAACATGTGGCTGGTCGCTGTAAACTGGAAGCTTCAGGCAATATCACTATTGATAATTTACGTGAAGTGGCGAGTACAGGCGTAGACTATATTTCGATGGGCGTATTGACCAAAGATGTCAAAGCCATTGACCTATCGATGCGTTTTAATAGTTAAAGTTTTATCCATAAAAAAGGGTGCCATAGCACCCTTTTTCTTATTCTCAAGGATATAAATCATAGAGGTTGAATGGCCTCTACTCTGTTAATTGGTATCACTTCCTCGTTCCATATTTGCACCATCACGGTTTTCATCACGAGAATTCGAATCACAGGCAGTTAAACCCAGTACAGCAAATACTGAAAATGCCATCAACCATATTTTCATGTTATAACCCTCTGAATGAGATTTGGTTAAAAGATCATCGCTTAAAACAGAGGTTACACAGTAGACAGATCCTGTTCATTTTTTGTCAGGCAATGTGTAGCTATAATAAAAAACGCATCCGAAGATGCGTTTTGTAAACTCTGGAAATATTACCAGCCCAAAGCTTCTTGCTGTTTCTTGATCAGTTCCTGAATCCCTTTTTCAGCCATGGCCAGCATGTCATTGCATTGCTCACGGGTAAATGGCTTATCTTCAGCAGTACCTTGAATTTCAATAAATTCACCCGCTTGGGTCATCACGACATTCAAGTCAGTCTGACAGTTTGAATCTTCTTCATAGCAAAGATCCAGCAGGACTTCATCTTTAAAAATACCTACAGAAATGGCTGCCACTAGACCTTTAAGTGGATCCTGTTTGATTTTCTTTTTCTCAAGCAATACATTCATGGCATCAATCAATGCTACTGCAGCACCCGTAATTGATGCAGTACGGGTACCACCATCGGCCTGGATCACGTCACAGTCAATGGTAATGGTATTTTCACCAAGTTTTTTCAGGTCGACCATTGAACGTAGGCTACGACCGATCAGACGCTGGATTTCCTGAGTACGGCCACTTTGTTTGCCGCGAGCAGCTTCACGGTCACTACGGGTATGTGTTGAACGTGGCAGCATGCCGTATTCTGCTGTTACCCAGCCTTGGCCCTGACCTTTCAGGAAACGTGGTACAGAGCTGTCCACACTGGCAGTACACAGCACTTTGGTATGACCAAATTCAACCAATACGGAACCTTCCGCATAACGTGTATAGTTACGGGTAATTTTCACTTCACGTAATTGATCTAATGCTCGTTGGTCGATACGCATAATAGGTCCTGCTGTTGACTAAAAATAATTGCGGCTCAGTATAACAGAAGCCTCCGCCAAGATTGGAACAGAGGACAGATCATTTACAAAATCACTAGATATGCCTTGCTTGTATAGATTTTTCAGTCCATCTGCTCTACTGCGATGGACAGGTGTTTTTTGCTAAACTGCAGATCTACGGAAGGAAAATCCCTATGTCTTTACGTGAAGAACGCAAGCAACAAAGCCGCCAGGCCCTCCTTGATGCTACCTTGGCATTGAGCAGCCGTGGCCATGCCTTTAGTAGCATCAGCCTGCGCGAAATCACTCATGAAGTCGGACTGGTGCCTGCCGCATTTTATCGACACTTTCAGAATATGGATCAGTTGGGACTGGAACTTCTGGATCAGGTTTCAATTCATCTCAAAGGTGTGCTGAATCAGTTAGGACCTGCAGATTTTTCTCTAGATGAGCTTTCAGCCAAAATCGAACTGTTTTTTCAGGCAGTCGATGCTCATCCCGAAGCCTGGACATTTTTCAGTGCCGAACGTTGGGGCGGTTCTAACATTCTCAGACAAGGCATTGAGCGGGAAATTCATTATCTGACCCAAGATTTGCGGCATACCCTAGAACAAATTCCAGCCACCCAGCAATCTCCTTCTCCAGCCGAGTTAACCGCACTGGCACAAATCCTGGTTCCTCTCGCATTAAACTGGGCTATGGGCTGGATTCAGCTTCAGGTACAGCCTGATCCCGAACTGCGACAAACGCGAATAAATGACTTCAAAGCGCAAAGCCTAAAGCAGTTAGAACTGTTATTTCGTGGAATTTTATCTCAAGCCTGAGATCTCATCTGAGTGAAATCTATTTTATAATTCAATTTTATCCTGACATAAAAAACCCGCATATAGCTGCGGGTTTTTAGATTCATGCAGATCTGGTTTTATTTAGCTTTACGCTCTTTTTCAACCAGATAATTTACCACTTGAACTACTTTGGCATCATCGCCCTGAACTACATACTTACCGTTCACGGTTACCGCTGGTACGCCGCTCAACTGATAAGTCGCAGCCAGATTTTTGGCCTGTGCGATTTTTGAAGAAATCGGGAATGATTTATAAGTGGTATTAAATTTCGCTTCAGAAATACCATAACGGGTATAGAACTTGGCTAATTGAGCCTGTTCCAGAATTGGCTGTTTCTTGGCATGAATATCATGGAATAGCTGCAAATGTGCTTTTTGACGAACACCTAGAGCTTCAGACACATAATACGCACGAGCTGCCTGTTCCCATAGCGGATTCATCGCGGCTGGGGTACGNNGAATAGCAGTGACCACAGCCATACCAGAAGAATTCACGGACTTCAATTTTCCCCGGCTTTTCAACTTTTACTGGATTCGCCAGGACTTGATAGTCTTGACCTGCTACAAAGTTGGCGGCCATTGCACTGCCAGAAAATGCCAAAACAGATGCGGCTACAGTGCCTAAAATAAATTTTTTCATTGGGATTATCGTCCTCTAAATCATTATGTCTAATTTATGGCTTCACTATAAAGTAATTATGCCGGTTTCGTTTTTATTCTGTGAACTTTTTTACAGCTTTTATCGCTTTTTTTTCCAGAATCGCTACACTAAACAAGTGTACTGATTTACAAGAAGTTAAATCTGTTTATACCGCCTGCGGGTGAACTTAAATTTTAAATAATCACGACTGATTGAGGTGACACCGATGTCGCAATTGAATGTTGATCCACAAGAAATTGCCAAGTTTGAAGCATTTGCAGCTATATGGTGGGATCAGCATTCCGAGTTCCGCCCATTGCATATGATCAATCCCCTGCGCCTCAACTGGATTGATGAACATGCCGGTGGCTTGAGCGGCAAGAAAGTGCTGGATGTAGGCTGTGGCGGTGGAATCCTGTCAGAAAGCATGGCGCGCCGTGGTGCTCAGGTGCTGGGCATTGATATGGGCGAAGCGCCACTGAATGTGGCACGCATCCATGCCGAGCAGGAAGGTGTCAGCAATATTGAATACCGTCAGATTCCAGTAGAGCAACTCGCAGAAGAACAAGCCGGTCAATACGATGTCGTGACCTGTATGGAAATGCTGGAACATGTACCTGATCCAGCCTCTATTATTCAGGCCTGTTATAAACTGGCCAAACCAGGTGGTCATGTCTTCTTCTCGACCATTAACCGTAATCCAAAATCTTATCTGTTCGCGATCATTGGCGCAGAATATATCCTGCGTATGCTGGCCAAAGGTACACATGATTACAGCAAATTCATCAAGCCGTCTGAACTGGCGCATGACATCCGTAATGCCGGTTTAAAACTGAAAGATATGACTGGCCTGCATTATAACCCGCTGACCAAGCGTTACTGGCTGGCACCGAATGTCGATGTAAACTATATGGTGTACACCGTTAAAGAAAGCACGCAAGAGGCCGACCAATGAAGGCGGTTCTATTCGATCTGGATGGTACTTTAATTGATACCGCAGCTGACTTTATCCGGATTATCCAGCATATGTGCCGTGAAGCCGGCCGTGACGTGGTGGAAGCTGATCTGATCCGTACCCAGGTTTCAGAAGGTGCACGTGCTATGGTCAAATTGGTCTATCCGGAACTGCAACTGGAAGACCCGGTTTTCTTGGATCATCGCCAGCGTTTTCTGGATATGTATGGTGCAGATATTGCTGTGGATACAGACCTGTTCAGCGGAATGTATCCTTTACTTGAAGAGTTAGAGGAAAATGATATCCCTTGGGGAATCGTGACCAATAAACCGCGCTGGTTGAGCGAAGCCTTACTCAAAGCTTTAAACCTGACCGAGCGCTGTGCCGTACTGGTCTGTCCGGAAGATGTGACCCGAACCAAGCCAGATCCGGAGCCAATGTATCTGGCTGCCGAGCAGTTACAGCTGGCTGCAGAAGACTGCATCTATGTCGGGGACCATCCACGTGATATTGATGCAGGCCGCAATGCCAAGATGTATACCATACTGGCAGCATACGGTTATTTACCACTGCAATACAAAGATGACTTAACAGCCTGGCAAGCCGACTATATAGTGAATACAGTGAATGAGTTACATCAGCATATTCAGAAACTGGTCTTGAGCGAGCCAAGTGTCCTGTCTTGATTCCTGAAACTACTGAAGACACTTAACAATAATAATGAGGAGGTAGTAATGAAGTATTCAGAATATCAACCTCGCCCCGATCTGTTAAAAGATCGTATCATCCTGATCACGGGTGCGGGCGATGGCATTGGTCGTGCAGCAGCAATCAGCTATGCTCTGCATGGAGCAACTGTAGTTCTGCACGGGCGTACCTTAAACAAGCTTGAAGTTATCTATGATGAGATTGAAAGCTTGGGTGCGCCGCAACCGGCCATTCTCCCATTACAGTTATCTAGTGCCTCTGAACGTGATTATGAATTATTGCTCGACACGCTCGATCGCCAGTTTGGCCGTTTAGACGGGATTTTGCATAATGCCGGTATTTTAGGCGAGCGAGTACCACTGGCAGATTATCCGGTTAATGTCTGGGATGATGTCATGGCGGTTAACCTTCGTGCGCCTTTTGTGATTACCCAAGCCCTGTTACCCCTGCTGGAAAAATCCAAACACGCTTCTGTGGTCTTTGCCGGTTCCGGTGTAGGGCGTGAAGCCCGGGAATGCTGGGGCGCTTATTCAGTTTCAAAAATTGCCATTGAAGCAGTGAGCCAATTATTTGCCAAAGAACGGGTCAATTCGAATATCCGCTTTAACTGTATCAATCCGGGTGCTACACGTACCGCAATGCGTGCCAAGGCTTATCCGAATGAAGATCCGAAAACCTTACCGACACCGGATTCCATCATGCCAGCCTATCTGTACCTGATGGGTGAAGATAGCTTGCATATGAACGGTCAAAGTATTGATGCGCAGGACTAATCTTTAATTGACACCTATTTAAAAGCCAATGTCCGCATTGGCTTTTTGTTTTTTTTAAACTCTATAAAGATAAGACCCATTTGAAAGCTGGCTTATTCTTCTGCCCAATTCATCCAGATTTCAGACTGAATCAGCCAGACCTTTCTTATTTCTACAATACTGTCTTTATTCAGTTCGCTGCAAATTCCCCTATACTAGCGCCAACAGATTTTTATTTGAGTGCAACATGACTGACTTAAACAACATCACCGTGACGACTTTGGAAGATGGCATGGTCTCTCTGCTGGTCGATCAGCAGCCGATCTCTGAAAAATACGGCATGAAGTTTGATGCCAGCATTGTCGATGACATTCAGGCACTCGAAAATGGTCAAAAACTGAAACTGTTTGACCAGTTTGTCTTTTCCCATACCGATCTGAATTTTGAACATTCCTATCATTATGTGACGGGTATCGAAAAGCTGGACGATCGTTATCAGGTAGCGAAACACTTTGTCTATCGCATCAAGATCGAAGGTCAGCCTGAAATTGAACATGTGATCAGCAATCAGGGCAAAGCAATGACAGCAGAAGATGTGCGTACTTTTATTCAGGCACATGTGCAGAAGTCTCTAAGTGACTATACTGATCTGAACTATGCCTATTAAGATCGTTCATTAGATCCCGAAAGAGCGCATTTACGGATAGTGCGCTTTTTTTATCCTTAAATTCTTTAAAAAACAGACATAAATCGTTTTAATGAATCAAAAATATAGAATTATTCGGTTTTCCAAATTAATATAAAATTTTTATAATGCTTTTCAAGTTAAATCAAAGCGAAGGAAAATTAAATGGCAGACCAAAAACGTAAAACTGAAACTATTCGTCGTATTGAAAACTTGCAGTTATCAACTGCCCTGATTTTGGCTTTAGAAGATGCAGTCGAGGCAGAGTCTGTGGCTGAAGCCATTCAGTCCTTACAGGGTTTAACGGAACAGTGGAACTGAAAAATTGCAATGACCAAATCAAGATTCGGTGTTTAAAAAGAATATTTTTTCCACTAATTTGAGACGGTTTTGATACACAATTCAGGACATTGCGCTTGCATCTTGATCCCGGTTTTGCTGAAATGCCAATGGGGCTGGGCATAACTGGTCAACTGACTGAAGTGCATCCTAAGCTTATGTAAAATCATGGCATAATCATAATTTCTCTGTAATTGATATAAAACTTCAGCCAGTTCTTCACAGTTTCTCTGCAATTTTTCCGTACATTAGTTACTGTAGAAAATGAACAATTGAATGAGGGTTCAACATGAAAAAGGTTCTGGTAGCATTGGCGATGTCCTGCAGTGCATTCATGCTGGCAAATGTTGCAAACGCTGCCCCTCATTTCAATGATGAACAGCGTATGGAACGGGGTCCGGGTCATCATCAGGCCAAGAAATCGCGTGAGTTCCATGACGATCACCAAGACCAGTATGATAAACGTCGTATGCGTGAAGAACGTGGTGTTAAACGTCTGCAACAGTTACGCTGGCAGCTTGGCTATGTCATGCCGCAGCATTATCGCAGTAATGGCTACAAGGTCGAATATAAGGACCATAAACTGCCTAAACCAGACCGTAAGCAGCAATGGTACAAAGTCAACAATGACTACATTCTGGTGAACTCTGAAAATAACAGTATTGTCCGGATTATCGGAGACTGATTTAGAACCTGATGCAAAGCCCAACCTCGTTTGGGCTTTTTGATTTTTCGGATGAGCCTTTTTAGGCTTTTTCTTATTTTAGAGCTTTCCTTTTAATCGTGGCTAATCTCCTAAATTCCTTCATGAATTTAACAATTCCACTAAACTGGCCTCACGCTTTCTATCTACTTATTCGCTAATTTAATCTCATCGAAAACATGTACAGATTTTTAGGTGAGAGCCATGAAAAAAGTTTTAACTACAATTGCCTTATCTCTTAGTGCGCTGGTTGCTACTTCTGCAATGGCAGCACCGCAGCATCATGATCCACGTTATGCACCGCATAAATCAGCACCGCACTGGAATCATAAAGATGCGAAAAAATGGGATGACCGTCGTTACAACAACCGTGGGGTTAACCCAAGCCGTGACTGGCGTGTAGGTCAAAAACTGCCAAACCAGTATGACAACCGTCGCTTTGAAGTCAGTGGCTATGAAGCACGCCGTTTGCCGAAAGCAGGTAAAAACCAGCAATGGTATAAAATCAATGGTGACTATGTACTAGTCAACGATCGTAATGACAAGATTGTTCGAATCATCAACTAATCATTCTCTTTTCTGCCCTTCTAGCAGACACCTGAAGCTCGCTTCAGGTGTTTTTTTATATCTGTACTTCCACTTCAGTATTTTTTCATTAGAATCAAAGCTAGATCTTTAAATATTGAAATAGGCACAGCTATGACTGCAGCAGAAACCTCACCGAGCAACACCTTGCAATATGTGCACTGGTTTCGCCATTCTGCGCCTTATATCAATGCTCATCGCAATAAAACCTTTGTGATCATGTTTGATGGTGAAGCGGTATTGCATGGCAACTTTCAGCACATCATTCATGATATTGCCCTGCTCAATTCTTTAGGAATCCGCCTGATTCTGGTACATGGCGCGCGTCCGCAAATTAACCAGAATCTGGCTGCGAGTGGCTTCGAGACCCCCTTCCACCAGCAGCGTCGGGTCACAACTCGTGAATCCTTAAGCTGTGTACTGAATGCAGTAGGATCGATCCGTTTACAGATTGAGGCGCTATTGTCGATGGGGCTGGCCAATTCACCCATGTATGGTGCGCGCATCGATGCCGTTTCAGGAAATTTTGTGACAGCTAAACCTTATGGCATCCGTGACGGGGTCGATTTTCAGTTAACTGGTGAAGTTCGGGCGATTGATACTGATGCGATTCAACGTCATCTGGATAATCATAATATTGTGATTCTCGGTCCGACCGGCTATTCAACCACAGGTGAAGTTTTTAATCTTCTAGCTGAGGAAGTCGCAACCAAAACTGCGATTCGCCTCAAAGCCGATAAACTGATTATCTTGGGTCGACAGCATGGTCTGCTCGACAGTAAAGGTCAGTTAAAACGGGAAGTAACCCCACAGCAACTGGATGACTATATTCTCTCTGATAAACAGGATATTGAAATTCGGCTCCAGCTCAAGGCCGCTCAGGAAGCTTCCCGAAATGGTGTCAATCGCGTTCACCTAATTTCGTATACCTATGACGGCGCCTTACTGGAAGAACTGTTCACCCGGGATGGTTCCGGCACCATGATCACCGATGCGCATTATGAAGAAGTGCGCATGGCCGATATTCAGGATGTCGGTGGCCTGATCCGTTTGCTTCGCCCCTTGGAAGAAGAAGGTATTCTGGTTTACCGTTCGCGGGAGCGTCTGGAAAATGAAATTGACCAGTTCGCGGTAATTGAGCGTGACGGCATGATTCTGGCCTGTGCTGCCCTGTATCCGATTCCGACTACGGGCAATGAACTGCGTTCCGCAGAAATCGCCTGCGTTGCAGTAGATCCAAGTTACCGTCAATCCAACCGCGGTAGCCAGATCCTGCATTATCTGGAAGATAAGGCCAAAAGTCTGGGTATTCAGCAACTGTTTATTTTAACGACCCGTACTGCACACTGGTTTCTGGAACAGGGTTTTGAACCGGCATCAGTAGATGATTTGCCCGATGCCCGACAGGCTTTTTATAATTATCAGCGCAATTCAATTGTCTGTAAAAAGTCACTTTAAAGTGACTTTTTATTCGCTCTCATATCTCTATTTTAGATAACGATATTCATAAAACCTGTATTCAGCATAAAAATCCTATTGCTGATTTTCTAATAAGCATATCTGGCCACTTTATTTAGAATAAATAATTTTATATTTCATTGCCTTATATAAATAATTCTTTCTTCCTAAATTAATGTGTAAATCACTTTCCTGCATAAGTTTTGCACTTTTTTATTTATCTTTTTTCTTCATTAGAAATTCCTGAATAGTTATTTTTTTAGAAAAGTAAAAAGCTTTAGCGTATGCCTAAGTTCTTCATTTCACATTTCTAAATTTTCAGGAGTTCTGATTCATGTGCCAATCACACATTCAATTATTCACAAAAACTGCGGT
>NZ_DJBE01000018.1:0-32284 GCF_002429925.1 Acinetobacter sp. UBA5984 | reverse complement strand
CTAGAGCCTGTTGAACATTCATAATTTGAGCCAGATATAAGCACAAGCAAGAGCGACCGTATTTTCATAACTCTGCTTGAGCTTATCAAATCTGGTGGCAACCGCCCTATACTGTTTTAGCTTAGCGAAAGCATTTTCTACTAGATGCCTGGCTTTATACAAGTCCCAGTCCATATGGTCGTTAGAAGACTGAGTGTTTCGTTTTCGAGGGATGTTATTATGCGTCCCTGCTTGTTCAATATGGGCTCGTAGTGCATCAGAATCATAGCCTTTATCGGCACATAAAACCTCTGTATCGCTCAAATTAACCTTATCTATTAAATCAGGTGCGACTTTGACATCGTGGGTTGTGCCATCTGATAAAAGAAAGATAATCGGATTGCCATGAGCATCAACTGCTAAGTGAATCTTGGTCGCGCGGCCTGCCACACTTTTGCTAATGGATTGTAGGTTCTCGTTGCCTCCATTGCTGTGCTGATGCGCTTTAATATGAGTGCCATCGATAAAGACCCACTCAAGGTCTGCGTCTTTGATCAGTAACGTAAATAATGCAATCAGCTTATTACTGCGAAACCAGCGCTGGTAAGCTTTATAGATGGTATTAGGCTTGCCAAAATACTCGGGTAAGTCGCGCCAAGGACAGCCAACACGCATGCGATAAAGCACGCCTTCAACCGTTTGTCTAAGATTTCCTTTGTCATAGATATTAAGTTCTAGTAATATAGGTTTCAGTCTTGTCCAGTGTTCATCTTTGAGCATGGTGCGAGGCATAGCGAACGATATCTTTTTTGTGTGAGAACTTAAAGATTAACCGTTCGCTATTTTTTTTGCCATTAATTTATACCCAATGTTCAACACGCCCTAAATCTTTTAACCCTTAATATCAAAATGTCGACTAGAACAACAAATTCATATTTCTTCCAATTTACTTCACTTTTAAAATGAAGTTTTTTTTTATTCCTACTGCTTGTTTTTGCTCATTAAATACACAAAAATATCAACATGAGACTAAAAGCATGCAATTCATTACCGAAATAAAATCGCTTTATATTGTAGTCTTTAGTGGATAGTTTAATTAATTATTAATAATGGCAAAGGTGAGGAATAAAAATGCTTAAACTCAAAAAAGTCATACATTTTCTGTTTTCTCATGATAAACCTACAGGTTCGGAAATAGAAAATTCTATTTCTGAAGCAGACACCTATTATCTGGAAGCTGTGCAGCTTGAAAAGCTTTGCCATATTTTAAAGCAACGCCAAGCCGAACATTTTCAAATTACGCAGTTAGAGCAGCAAGAAAGTTATCAACGAAATGCTTTCTGGAACTACTTAAGTGCAGCAACACGTGGACACACCGAAGCGCAATACCGATTAGGTAAACACTTTCTTAAAGGTAGTCTAGGTTTAGATCAGAATTATTTTCATGCTGAAGAATGGCTGAATAAGGCTAAACAGCAAGGTCATTTAAAAGCTGCGCGGTTGTTATCGAATACTTATAGCCAAATGAGTGTCCAATATTAAATAAAAAAACCAGCCCAAAGGCTGGTTTTTTTACGCGCTTTGATTAAGCACCAATTTTGCGGTATTTCTGACGCTTCGCTGCTAGATCATCACCATATTTCTTACGGCGATATTCTTCAAACTCGGTATAGTTACCGGTGAAGAACTCTGGAGTCTCATCTTCAAATGACAAGATGTGAGTCGCAATACGATCTAGGAACCAACGGTCATGCGATACCACCATCACACAGCCCGGGAAGACCAGAATTGCATCTTCTAACGCACGTAAAGTTTCTACGTCCAAGTCGTTTGATGGTTCATCGAGCAGGATTACGTTCGCACCTTGTTGCAGGATTTTCGCAAGTTGTAAACGGTTACGCTCACCACCTGACAATTCACCTACGCGTTTTTGCTGATCTTGGCCTTTAAAGTTAAAGCGTCCAATATAAGCACGAGATGCAATTTCATAATCACCCACTTTCAGGATGTCCAGACCGCCAGACACTTCTTCCCAAACGGTTTTATTGTCATCCAGGGTGTCACGAATCTGACCCACATAAGCAACTTTTACAGAATCACCTAAAGTCACTGTACCAGTATCCGGTTGCTGTTCGCCCGTCATCATACGGAACAGTGTAGTTTTACCTGCACCGTTTGGACCTACGATACCGACAATCGCTGTTGGTGGTACTGTGAAAGACAGGTCTTTATACAGCAGTTTGTCACCAAAGGATTTGCTGATCCCTTCAACTTCAACCACCTTGTTGCCCAGACGTGGACCAGGTGGAATGTAGATTTCAGAAGTTTCGTTACGTTGCTGGAATTCACGAGAGTTAAGCTCTTCGAAACGTTCCATACGTGCTTTGTTTTTCTTCTGCTGGCCTTTCGCATTTGAACGAACCCATTCAAGTTCTTTTTTCAATGCTTTAGCAAAAGATTCTTCCTGTTTATTCTCTTGTTCTAAACGCGCATTTTTCTGTTCCAGCCAAGAAGAATAGTTACCTTGGTAAGGAATACCATGTCCGCGGTCAAGCTCCAGAATCCACTCGGCCACGTTATCCAGGAAGTAACGGTCGTGCGTAATCGCCACGATGGTGCCCGGAAAGTCTTTCAGGAAGCGTTCCAGCCAAGATACAGATTCTGCATCCAAGTGGTTGGTCGGTTCGTCGAGAAGCAGCATGTCTGGTTTAGACAGCAGTAAACGACATAATGCAACACGACGGCGTTCACCACCTGAAAGCATGGTTACATCTGCATCCCATGCTGGCAGGTTCAATGCTGCTGCAGCCTGTTCCAACTGGTTATTCAGGTTATGCGCATCCCAAGTCTGGATAATCGCTTCCAGTTTTTCCTGTTCTTTCGCCAAAGCATCGAAGTCTGCATCCGGATCTGCATAGTCTGCAAATACCTGATCAAGGCGTTCTAATGCATCAAGTGCTTCACGTACGCCGTCTTCAACGTTGCCACGAACGTCTTTGGTTGGATCAAGTGGTGGTTCTTGCTCGAGGTAACCGATTTTGATACCCGGTTGCGCACGTGCTTCACCAGAGAAATCTTTATCTACGCCCGCCATAATACGAAGCAAAGTAGATTTACCTGCACCGTTCAGACCAAGCACACCAATTTTTGCGCCTGGGAAAAATGATAAGGAGATATCCTTGAGAATTTCGCGCTTTGGCGGAACCATCTTGGACACTCGGTTCATCGTATAAATATATTGGGCCACGTAGGACTCCTCAATTGAAAAACCAAATGGGGAAGAAACAAACTTCCCCTGCTCAATCATGAGCGAAAAAATAATCGGCTATTATACGCAGAAAGTCTTCAAAACATAAGCCATTCACGTGAAGTTAATGCCTTGTTACAAGTTTAATCCTGTTTATTTTTCAAACAGTATTTCTGACACCTAAACTTGCATTATTTTGCTGATGCTATATCGTTAATTAAGATATTTATTTGAATAAATATGCACTTTTCTTCATATTTCAAGTGCTAATATTTGAGCAGTTTCAATACAGCAGAAAACACAAGAAGACCAACGATCATGACTTATAAAGCAGAAACTTTAGCGATTCACGCAGGCTATAGCCCGGAACCTACTACTAAAGCTGTTGCGGTTCCCATTTATCAAACTACCTCATATGCTTTTGACAATACTCAGCACGGTGCAGACCTGTTTGATTTAAAAGTTCAGGGCAATATTTATACCCGTATCATGAACCCAACCACGGCAGTGCTGGAACAACGTATTGCAGCTATGGAAGGCGGGATTGGTGCGCTGGCATTGGCTTCGGGTATGGCTGCGATTACCTATGCGATTCAGACCATTGGTGAAGCGGGTGACAATATTGCTTCAGTGTCTACTTTATATGGCGGCACCTATAACCTGTTTGCGCATACGCTGCCTAAACAAGGGATTGAAATTCGCTTCTTTGATTATCAAAACCCAGAGGCATTACGTGGCCTAATTGATGACAAAACCAAACTGGTTTTTGTGGAATCGATCGGTAATCCACTAGGTAATATCATTGATCTGGAAGCGATTTCCAAGATTGCCCATGAATATGGCATACCAGTCATCGTTGATAATACAGTTGCCACCCCAGTCCTACAGAAATCTTTTGATTTCGGTGCCGACATCGTGGTGCATTCACTGACCAAATATATTGGTGGTCACGGGAATTCGATTGGCGGCATTATCGTGGATAGTGGCAAGTTCCCATGGGGGCAACATGCCGAGCGTTTCCCTGCTTTGAATACACCGGATCCGAGTTATCATGGTGTGAATTATGTCGAAGCTTTAGGTGAAGCGGCGTATATAGCGCGTGCTCGTGTCGTACCTCTGCGTAATACCGGGGCAGCGATCAGCCCACAAAATGTATTTTTAATTCTGCAAGGCTTGGAAACTTTGAGCCTGCGTATGGAACGTCATACTGAAAATGCGCTGAAGGTTGCAGAATATTTACAACAACATCCGAAAGTAAAATGGGTCAATTATGCTGGCCTGAAAGATCACCCGCAGCATGCTTTGGCACAAAAATATGTGAAAGGTAAACCGTCTGCCATTCTGACTTTTGGTGTAGAAGGTGGTCGTGAAGGCGGTGCCCGTTTTATTGATGCCCTGCAACTGTTCACCCGTCTGGTCAATATTGGGGATGCCAAGAGTCTCGCCTGTCATCCTGCAACCACCACCCACCGCCAGCTCAATCCTGAAGAGCTTAAATCAGCAGGTGTGAGTGAAGATATGGTTCGTTTATCAATCGGGATTGAACATATTGATGACCTGATTGCGGATCTGGAACAATCTCTCACAGCAGTTTAAGCGCCATTTTAAAGCAGAAAACTCCAGCAAAAATGCTGGAGTTTTTTTATTTATTTTTTGAATACAATCACTTGCTTTGTGATTTATTTTTATGATAAAAATCAATTGAAACGGCGAACACAAATAGAGCAATTACTCTAATTTTTTATTTTATTTTCAATAGTTTAATGTATAGATTTTCTTAAATAATTAGTTATCATCTTCGCTCTTATCTCTGTTAGAGCCATCTTTGATTTTTTAATAAAAATAATTTGAACGCAGTCTTCAAATTAGGGATAACAAACGTGAAAACTAGACTACAGAAACAATTGGAAAAACGTATTGCAGGTAAAACTGTTCTCATTACAGGCGCATCCAGTGGTATAGGTTTAACGACGGCACATCAGCTGGCAGATGCTGGCGCACATGTTTTACTGGTCGCGCGTACCAAAGACACCCTAGAACAAGTAAAAAAAGAAATTGAATCCAAAGGCGGTAAAGCTTCGGTATTTCCATGTGATCTCAACAATATGGAATCCATTGATGAAGTGTCCAAACAGATTATTGCTTCAGTCGACCATATCGATATCCTGATTAACAATGCGGGCCGCTCGATTCGCCGTGCGGTGCATGAATCAGTAGATCGTTTTCATGATTTTGAACGTACCATGCAGCTAAATTATTTTGGTGCAGTGCGCCTGGTGATGAATATCCTGCCGCAAATGATGATTCGCCGTGCAGGTCATATCATCAATATCAGCTCGATTGGTGTATTGGCGAACGCCACCCGCTTCTCGGCTTATGTCGCATCTAAAGCGGCACTGGATGCTTTCAGCCGCTGTCTGTCTGCAGAAGTCCATTCACATAAAATTGCAATCACTTCAATTTATATGCCTTTGGTTCGTACACCAATGATCGCACCGACCAAGATCTATAAATATGTGCCTACCCTGTCTCCGGAACAGGCAGCTGAACTGGTTGCTTATGCGATTGTGAAACGTCCGAAGAAAGTCGCAACCAATTTGGGACGTCTGGCTTCGATTACCTATGCGATTGCACCAGACATCAACAATGTCCTGATGTCGATCGGTTATAACCTGTTCCCAAGCTCTTCAGCATCAGTGGGTCAGCCACAAAAACTGAACTGGGTACAAAAGGCCTATGCGCGAATCTTCCCGGGTGAGCACTGGTAATTTCGTCAAGAATATTCTGGCCGCCTAAGGGCGGCTATTTTATTTCTGCACTTTAGAGATTCAATCCCTCAGGTTTATAATCAGAATGCGCCTAACGACACATCTTGTCTTTTCAGGCACAGATTTTTGCCGCAAATGCGACGAGATCACGTACACTATGGACGGATATTTCCTATCCATCTTTTTATATTCTGATTCAATTAATGGAAACCCTTATGAACAACGTGCAATGGCTCGATGAAGTAAAATTTAACGAACAAGGTCTGATCCCTGCCATTGCTCAGCACCATCAAACTGGTCGTGTATTGATGGTCGCCTGGATGAACCGTGAAGCGCTGGATTTAACTGCTGAAAAAAATCAGGCAGTGTATTTCTCCCGTTCGCGCAATAAGCTATGGCATAAGGGCGAAGAATCTGGTCATTTCCAGACTGTGCATGAAATCCGTCTGGACTGTGATGCTGACGTGATTATTTTACAGATTGAACAGCATGGTGGTATTGCCTGCCATACTGGTCGTGAATCATGTTTCTACCGCAAACTGACACCGAATGGCTGGGAAATTGTGGATGCACAAATCAAAGATCCTGCTGCGATTTACGGTGAAAAATCAACAAATCCACATACCCTTGCCATGAATGCCTCAACCGCTCAGTCTGAACAAGTTGAAGTATTGTCATACTTGGGCGAGATGATGATAGAGCGTAAGAAAGCTGATCCGGAATCCTCTTATGTGGCTAAGCTGTACCATAAAGGCCTCAACAAGATTCTGGAAAAAGTCGGTGAAGAAAGCTTTGAGACCGTGATCGCGGCTAAAGATTTCAAAACTGAAGCCTCTGAAGACAACAAGAATGACCTGATCTATGAAGTGGCTGATTTATGGTTCCATACCATTGTGATGCTCGGTTACTTCGACCTGGATCCGCAACTGGTCCTGAATGAACTGGCACGCCGTCAGGGTCTATCCGGTCTGGTTGAAAAAGCCAATCGCCAACATTAAATCGTGAATGAATCTACCTGTGTCTGATCTGCAAAAACCCAAAGCGACCTATGAGCAGGCCACTGCCATTGATAACGCACGTCTGGGAAAATCTTTTAAAGTCATTGCCTATGCGGGCACAGGTAAAACCACCACCCTGCAAATGATCAGTGATGCCATGCCGGAACGGCGCGGCATGTATCTGGCGTTTAATAAATCGATTGCCTCAGAAGCACAAAACAAGTTTCATCGTGGTGTGGACTGCCGAACATTTCACTCTCTGGCTTTTCGCAGTGTTCCACGTGGAGTCACGGATAAGCTACGCCTACCACGTTTAAGTCCAAGCTTTATTGCCAAGGAATATCGCCTTGAACCGATGACCTTGCGCCGGATGATGGGCGGACGCTATGAAAAGTATGTACTGATGCCTTCGCGTCTGGCTAGTCTGGTCGCGAATGCAGTTGGCTATTTCTGCTCGACCAGTTCGCAATATCCTGCCCCGCGGCATATTCAGGCACCGAGCTGGCTACATCCAGATGATATTGAAGCACTGCAAAAGAAACTTTATCCAGCAGTTGAACGGCGTTGGCTAGAGTCAATTGATCCCAATCATCAGGCCGGGATTGGGCATGATATTTACCTGAAACTTTGGGCATTGTCTGAGCCCAATATTCCTGCCGACTATGTGCTGTTTGATGAAGCACAGGATGCCGACCCACTGATGCTGGGAATTTTGCTGAAACAGCGTAGCACTCAGGTCATCTATGTCGGCGATGCGCATCAGCAGATTTATGCCTGGCGTGGCGCAGTGAATGCCATGCAGCAGCTGCCGCTACCCGAATCTCGTCTGACCACTTCATTCCGTTTCGGGCCTGAAATTGCGTTAAATGCCAATGCGATTTTGGGAGCATTGAATGAAACCGTGCCCTTACTCGGTAATCCGCACTTAAACTCCAAAGTCGTCAATAAACCGCACACTAAATTACGCGATGCGATTCTATGCCGGACCAATGCGCGTGCTATGGAACTATTACTTGCCGGTTTAGTACGTGGCGATAAAGTCAGCCTGCAAGCGGATCATGTCAAACTGAACCGTTTTGTTGATGCCGCTGCGATGCTGAAACAGGGCAAGCGTGTAGTTGATGTGCCTGAACTGGCCTGGTTTAACTCATGGCATGATGTACACGAATACTGTGAGACCAATGAAGGCAGTGATATCAAGCCTTTAGTCAAACTGGTCGATGAACATGGTACTGATCCCCTGAAAACTGCCCTCGCCAAAATCACGCCAATCGGGCAAGCGGACTACATTATCTCTACCGCGCATAAGGCCAAAGGTTTGGAATGGGATCGTGTGCATATTGAAGATGATTACCAGTTCAAGCTGAACGAGAAAGACCATAAAATTAGTGACGAAGAGTTACGTCTGCTGTACGTGGCTTGTACTCGTGCTAAAGTAAGCTTAAATATTCATCACATTTATGACCTCATTCAACAACTGAAAATCAGGATGCCACAGTCACTGCGCCAAGCCGTCGGCTAAGGTAAAACATAGATGTAAAAATCACGCTACAGGTGATCCATGCACATCGAAAAAATACAACTCAAACATGCTCTGCACTTTTCTAATATCCAGCTCGATTTTGATCTGCAAAAATCACCTGTGACTTTAATTCTGGGTGATCAGGGTTCAGGTAAAACCACCTTGCTGCGCTTGAGTTATCAGGCTTTAACCTGGTTTTCTGCCCGTTTTCGCGACTTGCGTACTGCAGGTTTAAGCATGCTGGATCAGGATATCCTGCAAAACCGCCTGCAATCCAAAATTGATATCCAGGTGCGTTTTCCTGATGATTTGGGATCATTACCTGAATCAGCACAGGGGGAAGTAGCCCCTGCCCAATCCTGTTCCTGGCAGTTATACAAAACTTTAAATAGTCAGGGCATTGGCTTTGCCAAAGCGGAAACCCAGCAACTCGATGCCATGGTGAATCTCTATCAAAAGGCAAGGCAACATGACCCTTTGCTCGGTCTGCCTATGGTCGCCTATTATCCGGCTGAACGCTTCGTCAATGAAATCAATTTACTCAGCAAAAATAATCAAGCCATTTTTCAGACTGCGCATGCCTATGAAATTACTGCCATTCCTTTTACGACTTTTGCACGTTTCTTTGAATGGTTTCGTGAAGTCAGTGATATTGAAAATGCACAAAGTGCCAAGATCATTGACCAGATTCTAGATCAGGCGTTACAGCAATCGGACGATATTCAAACAGATCAGCTGGCCCAGCAAATTGAAAAAGCCAAAGCGCATATGCATACGCCAAGCCTGACTGCTTTGCGTGAAGCTTTATCCATTGTGCTGCCGGAACTTCGCCAGATTTATCTCGATTACCAGCCCAAGCTGCAATTAATGGTGCGTTATCAGGATCACACTTTTAGCTTTCAGCAGTTGTCGAGCAGTATCCGGAACTGGATTGCACTAGTGGGAGATATTGTACGACGCCTTTGTCTGCTTAATCCACACAGCTTATTTCCTTGTCAGGAGGGTACTGGCATTTTGCTGATTGATGAAATTGACCATCAACTGGATCAGGACATGGCTGCCGTCATTTTACCGCGTCTGCATCAAGCGTTTCCTAACTTGCAGATTATTGTGACTGGAAACCGGCCGGAATTGCTGGAACAGGCTCAGGATTTTCAGTGTCTAAAACTGGAAAATAAACAGCTGCATCACATCCATCTGAATCCAATGCAGGTTCAGTATGATCACTTCTATGCAGAGTTGCTTGAGATTAGCCAAAATCATAATGATATAGAAAAAGTTGAAGATGCACTTCAAGAACCAGAAACAGCCAACCTGACGGCTCAGTCTGTTCTGCAACTGATTCAGGAACAGCTAAGCGCAGAACAGCAACAGGAGCTTTTACAGCTCTTGAGTCAGGATAATTCACAAAGCTTGCCTCAATCTTCTTAAATAGTCCTGAAACGATAATGCAATTTAAAAAATAAAATCAGGATGCAAGAATAGGTTTGGATTTTCTGCATTCCTGATCAAGAAGTTATAAATTTTTATCAATAAATGCAGGGAGTTTGATCTTTATTTTCGGTCAAATTTGTACGAGATGTTCAAGCATGCACCCCATATCAAAACCAAGCTTACATATAATCTACAAGTTCTACATAAAAACATTGATGTTGTGGTTATCCTGTAATATGATCGGTTTTACTTGCAATTTTCGTTGTAAAATCGGAATTTGCTATCGTTTATAAGTTGCGCAATACAACTGTTTTATTCTGTTTGAATATCATTCTGGCTTTCAAGATCGAGAAGTTTTGGGTCGCTCTTTGCGGTCCTGTAATCCTTGAAAGATAAAGATTCACCCTAGGTTGACCTTAACCTATATCACGACAATGGATACGAGTGTGCTGCCAATTATTATATTGTTACCGTTAGTATTAGGCACAACCCTTGTCTCGTGGCTGAAGCAATTTTCACGCGGGGTAACGGCTTTAGGAGCAATTGCCGTCAGTCTCAGCAGTTTCTTATTACTGTTGAGTCAGGCGCCTGCTGTATTTAATGGAACGGTAATTACCCAGACTTGGTCCTGGCTACCCCAGCTTGGAATCGATTTCAGTTTCCGGCTGGATGCTTTGGGCATGCTGTTTGCTCTGCTGATTAGTGGAATTGGCACCCTGATTTATATCTATGCCTATTACTATCTCAGCCCTAAAAACTCTCTAAGTAAACTGTATTTCCTGCTGATGCTGTTTATGGCAGCGATGCTCGGCATTTCATTGTCTAATAATCTTCTGATTCTCCTGATCTTTTGGGAACTCACCAGTATTTCTTCTTTCCTGCTGGTGGGTTACTGGAGCAATTACGAAGCGGCTCAACGCGGCTCTCGTATGGCTCTGACCATTACCGGGATGGGCGGCTTATCTATGCTGGGTGGTTTTATTCTGCTTGGACAGATTACGGGTACCTATCAGATTGACCAGATCCTGATGATGGGCGAACAGATTCAGGCGCATGCTCTATTTGTACCGACATTATTATTAATTCTACTCGGTGCTTTTACCAAAAGTGCGCAGTTCCCATTTCACTTCTGGTTACCAAATGCCATGGCAGCACCGACGCCGGTGTCTGCCTATCTGCACTCTGCCACTATGGTCAAAGCGGGCCTGTTTTTAGTTGCGCGTTTATTGCCAATTTTTGCAGGCGCGGCGCTGTTCCATAATATTGTTACTTTTATCGGGTTATTTACCCTATGTGTGGCAGCATTCTTTGCCATCTTTAAAGAAGATCTGAAAGGTCTGTTGGCCTATTCAACTATTAGCCATTTAGGCCTGATCATGTGTCTGCTGGGTATTGGCTCACCACTCGCCGTCGCAGCAGCAATTTTCCATATCATTAACCATGCAACCTTTAAAGCTGCTTTGTTCATGATTGCCGGGATCATTGACCATGAATCCGGTACCCGGGATCTGCGAAAATTGTCCGGTCTTTGGCAAATGCTGCCTTTTACCGCAACGCTGACCATGATCACTGCCGCCTCCATGGCTGGTATTCCATTAACTAATGGTTTCTTGTCCAAAGAGATGTTCTTTACCGAACTGGTCGCAAACTTAAGTGGCCCAGTCATGATCGGTGCAGCTATTGCAGGAACACTGGCCGGGATTTTCGCTGTCACCTATTCGATTCGTCTGGTACATGGCGTGTTTTTTGATGGTCCATTAGGCCAGCAAGTCCCAAATAAAGATGTGCATGAGCCACCATTTGGTATGCGTGCACCGGCTATTTTACTGGCTTTCCTGTGTATCGCAGTCGGCCTGTTACCAGGATTACTGGTCGAAAAGATTGTAAATAGCACCACACAAGCGTCAACCCAGAATTTCGCCTTTGAAGGCACTCATCTCGCCCTTTGGCACGGTATTAATCTACCTTTGGTGATGAGTATTATTGCGATATTCGGCGGTGCGATTTTCTATTTTGCACTGGCCAAAGGCGGCGCAATTCGGGAAATTGATCTGGATCCAAAACTCGGCAAACTTCAAGGTCGTGTACTATTTGATCTGTTCCTGAAAAATCTGTTACTGAATTCAAGACGTTTCCGCCGTGCGACTGAAAATGGCAAACTGCAAAGTTATATTTTATGGATTGTACTGTTTACCATTGGTCTGGTGGGCTACCCTCTTGTAGTCAATGGGATTGATACCGGTAGCCGGGAACTGACCCATGCACCGGTTCTGGCCATCGTTCTATGGTTATTGCTGTTCTCTGCCTGCTGGATGATGCTTTGGTTCCATCATGAACGGATTAAGGCCATCCTGATCAGTGGTGCGGTCGGTCTGGTCGTCACCATGGTTTTCATTGGTTTCTCGGCACCCGACTTGGCTTTAACCCAGATTACAGTCGATGTAGTAACGACGGTTCTGCTACTGATGAGCCTGTCTCTACTGCCACAACTGACGCCTTATGAATCCAGCCCGACCCGACGCTGGCGAGATGCAGTGATTGCAGTCTGCGGAGGTCTAGGAATTGCAACAGTTGCCTGGCTGGTTATGACGCGTGACCATAATTCAATTTCCTGGTTCTTCATCCAACAATCGATTCCGCTTGGTGGCGGTACAAACGTCGTCAATGTAATTCTGGTCGATTTTCGTGGTTTCGATACCTTCGGCGAGATTACCGTACTTGGAATTGCCGCAATCGGGGTGCTGAGCCTGATGGACGGTATGCGTGCTCATGGCACCACCATTACTCAAGGCCTGACTTACCGTTTTAACCCCTCCCCTTTGATGCTGCGTATTACCGCATCATGGATTTTACCGGTAGCCCTAGTGGTTAGTCTGTATATCTTTATGCGCGGCCATAATCTTCCGGGTGGCGGTTTTATTGCCGGTCTGATCACCTCATTGGCCTTGATCATTCAATACGTTGCCATTGGTCAGGATCATGCAGAAAAAATGCTGGGAGCTAAATCTGGACGTCTCTATGAGATCTGGATTGGTATCGGCCTGACTATTGCAGGCCTAACTGGCATCGCAGCCTGGTTCTGGTCACGTCCTTTCCTGACCAGTGCTCATATTCATGTCCATCCACCATTACTTGGCGATATGCATCTCGCTTCTGCTGCCCTATTCGATGTCGGTGTCTATGTCACCGTAGTCGGGGCGACCATGCTGATGATTTCCGTTCTGGGTGACTCCCGTCACTCAAGTATGACTGGCCCAGTACCAAGAGGATAATAGAATGATTAGTTTAGAACTTTTATTAGCCTCAGCAATTGGCCTACTCACTGCCACTGGGATCTATCTGATTCTGCGGGCACGTACCTTTCCGGTCGTCCTTGGACTGGCCATGATTGGTTATGCAGTGAACCTGTTTTTATTTGCCATGGGCCGTATTCAGATGAATTCGCCTGCAGTGCTCACCGAAGCCACGCAGGTCACCGATCCTTTACCTCAGGCGCTAGTGCTGACCGCCATTGTAATCGGTTTTGCCACCACCGCCTTTATTGTACAGCTGGCCTTACGTAGCCGTTATGAATCAGGAACAGATCACGTTGATTCCAAAGAAGAAATACCGCAACATGACCCACGCGAGGATGAGCCGTAATGACTGATCTTCTCAACTTCTTGAATCAACACACCCCTATTTTCAGTATTCTTTTACCGGCCTTTACTGCCTTTATTTTAGTACTGTTAGGTAACCCGGGTTCCGGTTCTCTGATTACCGACTGGCGTCAGCCGTGGCGTCGTGGCGTGAGTCATATTTCGACCCTATTGGGTCTGATTATGGCGATTGGCTATCTGATCAATAGCAGCCAAGGGCAAATTAATGTCTACACTTTAAGTGAATGGGCTGCCCCTTTTGGTATTGTGCTGGTCCTAGACCAACTCTCTGCCTTGATGCTGGTACTGACCTATGCACTCGCTTTGCCAATCGTTTGGTATGCCAGCAAAGAATGGGATATTCGCGGGCGCTATTTCCACGCCATGGTGCATTTTTTATTAATGGGGCTTAGTGGTGCCTTTCTGACCGGTGACTTGTTTAACCTGTTCGTGTTCTTCGAGATCCTGTTAATGGCATCCTATGTCCTACTTTTGCATGGGCAAGGCAAGGCACGCTTCCAGCTCGGTGTACATTATGTGGCTATTAACCTGCTCGCTTCTGCCATGTTCCTGATCGGGCTCGGCATGATTTATGGCAGTGTCGGCAGTCTGAATATGGCTGATGTCGCTAGACTGATGCCAACTTTGGCAGGCGATGAACATAAGCTGGCCGTTGCAGGCGGACTGATGCTATTTGTGGTGTTCGGGATCAAGGCAGCCATGTTACCGGTAGGCCTGTGGCTTCCTAAAACGTATGCTGTTGCGACTACTCCGGTGGCTGCCCTGTTTACCATCATGACCAAAGTCGGGATCTACGCGATTATCCGGGTCAATGGCACTGTATTTGATGATGAATATAGCCACCAGATTCTGATGAACTGTCTGCTGGTAATTGGGGTGATTACTTCACTGTATGGGGCATTTGGTGCCATTGGGACTGAACGTCTACGTCGTTTCGTCGGCTTTATGATCCTGTCTTCGGTCGGCACCATTCTGATTGCGATTGCCATGAACAGCACTCAGGCTTGGGCAGGTGCCTTGTACTATATGGTACACAGTACCCTAATTGGCGCAGCGTTTTATATCCTATGTGGCTGGATTACCTCACAACGCGGTGAATTTAAAGATCACTTTAAAATTGCCCCACAGATGAAACAGAATACTTTGGTTTCCATTGTATATTTCATCATTGCCTTGATGATGGCCGGCTTACCACCTTTCAGCGGCTTCTTCGGTAAGGTGTTTATCCTGCAAGCTTCAGGACAGTCTGAGCATCAAATGCTGATTATCTTTACGGTTCTACTGGTCAGCTTACTAAGTATTCTGGCTTTTACCCGGGTCGGTTTTATTCTGTTCTGGCGTTCAAGCAAACCTGAACAGGATGAAAATTCTGCAGAATTCAGCAAGTATGAAGCCTTACCAAGTAAGGCACCGGCACGTAATGACCGGGTTATTTATCTACTATTGCTCAGTCTGACTGCCTTCGTTGTTTTTGCTGCACCGATCTATCAATATAATTATCAGACCGCAGCACAGATTAAAACCAATCCGATTTATGAAGCCGCATTGCTAAAACGTGATGCTGAAGGTAAGTTCATCAGTGTACAGCCATTTGATCCGGGTTATTTACCGGAAACCAAATATGGTGGTGAAACGCCTGATCCAAATGCGCATCTGATTCCTTATGTCATTTCAGAAAATACCTTAAATGGCGAACATATTTCTGAATTTAAACAGCGTCAGATAGATAAACAGTATATTGAACAGAACAAATACGACGACAATCAACTTAAACCGGCGGAGGGACTTTAATGGCTGAATCATTACTTCAACGCTGGTTCCCACATCCTTTCGTTTCGGTCATTGTGGCGATGAGCTGGGTCATGCTGGCCCATAATATGGAAGTCGGCACACTCCTTATGGCAATATTTCTGGCCATTTTGATTCCCCGAATAGTCGCCCCTTTTATTGATTACACACCGAATATCCGGTGGGTGCCAGCGATGCGCCTGTTTTGGGTCGTCGTTTGGGACATCATTGTCGCAAACATTAAGGTAGCGATTCTGGTTCTGGGACCGACCAAAAATCTGCATCCCAAATGGTTTCGTGTTCCTCTGGATACCGAACATGAAGAAGTAAATACTTTACTGGCGATGATCATTACCACGACACCTGGTACAGTTTCTGCGGGGATTGATCAGGACCGTGGCGATATTCTGGTGCATGCCTTAAGCACGGATGATGAAGAGGCCGAAATTGAAACCATCAAACAGCGCTATGAACAACCATTGATTAAAATTTTTAGCGCACAATCAGGAGCTGAAGCATGACCATTCTGCCATATGCATTGCTGATTTGTCTGGGTGCTGTCACGATCTCCATGTTGCTGTGTCTGATCCGGCTGGTCATGGGCCCATCAATCGTCGACCGTCTGCTGGCACTGGACACCCTATTTTTAAATGCAACCTGTCTGGTGGTGATTCTGGGAATCTACTGGAGCAGTACTTTCATGTTTGAAGGTGCCTTACTAGTGGCCATGTTAGGTTTTGTCTCTACCGCTGCCCTTGCCCGCTATTTCACCACTGGCCATGTCATCGACTAGGAGTTCTTAAATGCCTTTAATTTTAGAAATACTAGTTTCGATTTTTTTATTGATTGGCGCGTTCTTTATGCTGGTGGGCGGTATTGGGATGATACGTCTACCCGACCTGTTTATGCGTCTGCATGCACCGACCAAATCCAGTACCTTAGGATTGGGAAGCTTCCTGATCGCTTCTATTATTTTTTCAGCCATCTATGGCCGTTTAGGTTTTGCCGAAGTACTGATTACCCTATTTGCCTTCATTACTGCACCGGTATCTGCCAACCTGATGGCGCAAGCGGCCTTACATTTACGTTTGCGTTCGATGAGTGGTGAAGTGCCAGAAACTCTGGAACGTCCATTGCCTTGGCAGAAAACCCGCCGTCGTGCATTTTATGAAAAGAAAATGAATGATCAAGACTCAAGTAATAGTTAGCCAGTTCTACTTAAAAGTTCAGTAATAAAAAAGCCACCCTAAGGTGGCTTTTTTATTGAGCTTTATAAAAGCTTATTCTTCATCTTTCTTATCTTCAGCAGGAGGTAAATCCTTCACTGCTTCAGCAATCAGACCAAACATATAGTTACCATATGCATTGGTTTTGTCGTAATGGAAACGTAGACGAGGTGTAATACGTGTCTTGATCCGACGGCTCAGTTCATGGCGCAAGAACCCAGATGCCTTATTCAGGACATCGAGTGTTTCTTTATTTGCCGCTTCACTTTGCTCATCACCCAGTTCACGCCCCATTACTGTGACATAAACTTCTGCATATCCTAAGTCTGGGCTCACCTTCACGGCTGAGATGGTCACCAGACCCCCCAGACGTGGATCTTTCAGCTCCTGACGGATCAGTTCAGACAACTCACGTTGTACCGTATCCGCCATACGCTTAAGACGTTGACTACCCGCCATTAAAGACTCCGTTTAATCAATTGCACATCATACACTTCGATCTTGTCGAGAGGTTTGATGTCTTTATAGCCTTTCACCGCAAGACCACATTCCATACCGGCACGAACTTCTTCCACCACTTCTTTATAGCGACGAAGAGATTCTAGCTCACCCTGGAAGATCACCACGTCATCACGTAATACGCGAATCGGTTTATTACGGTGTAATACGCCTTCAAGGACCATACAGCCTGCTGCAGCACCAAATTTGCTTGAGTGGAACACTTCACGTACTTGAGCAACACCCAAGATCGTTTCACGGTGTTCAGGAGCAAGCTTACCGCTCATCGCTGCTTTCACGTCATCAATCAATTGATAGATTACTGAGTAGTAACGAATGTCGATACTGTCTGCATCTGCTTTTTGACGTGCAGTATTGTCGGCACGTACGTTAAAGCCCAGAAGAACCGCTTCTGAAGATTCAGCAAGTGTTACGTCAGATTCAGTAATCGCACCTACACCAGAACCGATAATACGTACTTTTACTTCATCCGTTGAAAGCTCAGCCAATGCAACATGCAGTGCTTCCAATGTACCGCGTACATCAGTTTTCAATACCACATTGACGATTGGCACATCTTTTTTGCCCATAGACGCCATGATGTTTTCAAGACGCATTGCAGATTGACGTTCAAGACGTTTTTGACGTTCACGATCCATACGCGCATCGGCAACTTCACGTGCTTTCTTCTCGTCATTCACAACAAGAACTTCGTCACCTGCCATCGGCGCTTCTGGAAGACCCAGAATTTCAACTGGAATCGAAGGACCTGCAGACTTGATACGTTTACCGTTTTCATCGGTCATGGCACGAACGCGGCCATAAGATGAACCAGCAAGAACCAGATCACCCACTTTCAGCGTACCGTTTTGTACAAGAATAGAAGTCACTGCACCGCGGCCTTTATCAACACGCGCTTCAATCACAACACCTTGTGCCGCACCTTCTTCAGACGCCTTCAATTCAAGCAATTCAGACTGAATTAAAATCAGGTCAAGAAGTTCGTCAATACCCGCACCAGTATGTGCAGATACTTTCGCGACAGGAACGTCACCGCCCCATTCTTCAGGTACGATTTCTTTGGTGGTCAATTCGTTCAATACGCGATCTGGATCAGCAGAGTCTTTATCCATCTTGTTGATTGCAACAATGATTGGCGTACCCGCTGCACGTGCGTGATCGATTGCTTCTGCAGTTTGTGGCATCACGCCATCGTCTGCTGCAACAACCAAGACTACGATATCAGTCGCTTTGGCACCACGTGAACGCATTGCAGTAAACGCTGCGTGTCCCGGAGTATCAAGGAATGTGATACTACCTTTATCAGTCGTTACATGATAAGCACCGATATGCTGGGTAATGCCACCTGCTTCACCTTGCGCCACTTTGGCACGACGAATACGGTCCAGAAGCGATGTTTTACCATGGTCAACGTGACCCATAATCGTAACAACTGGCGCACGAGTAGTTTGCGCACCACGAGCTTCTTCAGCCTGTTCAAGCAGGTTATCTTCAACTGCAGTTTCAGAAACCAGTACCGGGTTATGGCCCATTTCTTCAACCACAAGTGCTGCGATTTCCTGATCGATCGCCTGGTTTTGAGTAACCAGTTCACCCATTTTCATNNTGTGAGTTATCACGGAAAGACTGCTCTTCACCACGACGACCACCTTTCTTCGGTGAACGTGTATTTGAAGTATTGGTACCACGTTTAATTTCGCGGTCTTCTTTCGCAAATGAGTCTTCATATGCCTGACCAACCAGACCAGCAGCAAGTGGAGAATCATCAATCACACGAATGGTTGCAGTGGTATCTTCAGAAGAATACTTCGACGCCATCTTGCGCATTTGCTCAAGGGTACGTTGTTGTGCTTCTTCAGCTGCCTTACGACGTGCCGCTTCTTCAGCTGCTTTTAATTGAGCGGCTTGAGCTTCACGTGCTTTTTTCTGTTCTGCTGTTTCAACTTGTTTAACCGCTGCTTTCACAATCGGCTTGTTAGTTGATTTGCGTTTTACCACAACAGCTGCTTTAGGTGTTTCCTGTTTCTCAGTTTCTTGTTTCTGAGCTGCACGCATTGCTTCTAGGGCTTTGCTTGCATTGTTTGTACCCGATTTAGGTGCATCAGCAGGTTTTCTAGCTGGTGCTGACTTCTGTTCAGCTTCTGCTTTCGCTTGCTGTTCAGCTTGAGCCTTCGCTAAAGCTTCTGCTTTAATTTGTTCCGGGTCTGGCTTGACGAATGTATGTTTCTTGCGAACTTCTACATTAATCGTTTTCGCCTTACCTGAAGTACTTGCCACTTTAGCAGTACTGGTCGTTTTACGTTTCAACGTGATTTGTCCTGCATGGCCATCTGAACCTTGTGTCTTTTTCACATGATTCATTAAGCGATCTTGTTGTTCGGTGGTAATAATATCGTCAGCTTTACGCTGTGGTAAACCTGCCTCACGAACCTGCTCTAGGAGCTTATCAACATGGCGACCCACGCTGAGTGCTAACTCTTTAATCGACTTGTCCGTCATATACTACCTCCTAGTTAAACCATGATTCGCGCGCTTTCATAATAAGTTGACCGGCTTTCTCAGCACCGAGACCTTCGATATCTTCAATATCATCAGTCGCTTGGTCAGCTAAGTCATCTACGGTTACCACACCACGAGCTGCGAGAGCTTGCGCGATCTCTGCTGTCATGCCTTCCATTGCAACAAGTTCTTCACTTGGCGCTTGTACGTTTTCTTGCTGTTGTAATGCATCAGCAAGTGCAATTTCTTTCGCACGGCTTTGCAGTAGTTCAACCAGTTCCGCATCCAGTTCGATTTCATCAAACGTTTCTGGCGGTACGTAAGCAATTTCTTCAAGCGAGGTGAAGCCCATTTCTACCAACGCCATCGCCAAATCTTCAGCAATATCCAGACGTGTAACAAACATGTCCAGGTATTTTTGTGCTTCGCTTTGCTGACGTGCGTAGTATTCTTCTTCCAGCATCATGTCCAGCTTGTAGCCAGTCAATTCAGATGCCAGACGAACGTTTTGACCTTGTGAACCAATTGCACGAGCTAGCTGATCACTAGTCGCGAAAATGATATCTGCAGTACGTGCATCTTCATCGATGACAATACTAGATACATCGGCTGGTTCTAATGCGCTTGCGATATATTGCGCAGGATCATCCGACCAAACCACTACATCAATACGCTCGCCATTGAGCTCTTGCTGTACAGCCTGGATACGTGTACCACGCATACCAATACAAGCACCCACCGGGTCAATACGGTGGTCGTTGGTTTTCACTGCAATTTTAGCACGAACACCCGGTTGACGAGCTGCAGCCTTAATTTCAATGATTTCTTCAGAAATTTCAGGAATTTCTTTTTTCATCAATGCAATCAGCATTTCCGGTTTAGCACGTGACAACAATAATTGTGCACCACGGCCTTCACGGTTAACGCTGTATAGAATCGCATTTACGCGTTGTTTCGGACGAAGGATTTCCTTCGGAATCATCTCTTCACGTGCCAGATACGCTTCTGCGTTGTCACCCAAGTCAATGATAAAACCATCTTTGGTTTGTTTTTTCACTTCACCATAGATCAGCTCACCGACTTTAGATTCATAAGCATCAGCAACTAGTGCACGTTCTGCTTCGCGGATCTTCTGTACAATCACCTGTTTCGCGATCTGGGCAGCAATACGACCGAAATCGATTGATTCTACTTCCAGTTCACGGATATCACCAATCGACCATTGTGCTGGATCCACATCAGAGATCGCATCCTGACAGGCAGGCATTTCATGATCTTCATCAGCCACCACTTCCCATTGACGGAAAGTACGGTAATCACCAGTTTTACGGTCAATTTCTACACGAAGACGAGCTTCTTCCGAGTGAGTCCCCTCGTAGAATTTCTTCTTAGTCGCTGCAACCAAAGCTTGTTCTAGCGCTTCAAAAATTGCTTCACGACTTACACCTTTTTCGTTACTAACCGTTTCAACCACGGTAAGAATTTCACGTGCCATAAGTCACCTATTCGTTCAGATTCTTATTAATTGAATTAATCTTGATAGACCAAGTTTGCTTTATCGATATTGTGACTGTCGATATCCAAAATCTGTTGCTTTTCTACTTCAACTTGAATCATTTCATTTTCAAGGTCGACTGCAACCAGTTTTGCCTGGAATTTACGACGGTTATCTACCGCACTGATCAGACGTAGTGCTACGGTATGACCAATATAGCCTGACATCTGTTCGAGCTGGAAGAATGGACGATCCCAACCTGGTGAAGACACTTCAAGCGAATATTCACCTGAGATTGGATCATGTACATCCAAGATCGCGCCGACTTGCTGTGTGACACGCACACAGTCCTGAACCCCAATACCACGACCCTGCTCTTCTTCGCCATCTTCATTGACAACAGGTGCTGCATTTTCATCGACCGGTTTGTCGATATAGATCCGTAATAATGAACGTTTGCCTTGTGGCAGGAATTCAATCCCCCACAGGTTTACATCACAGGCTTCAACTGCTGGTGCAATCAAGTCCTGAAGTGCTTGAGTTTTATTTGATAGCTTCATTTACTCTCGTCATCTGGTGCGATTTTATGATCTATTTGACCACTACAAACCAATACAAACTATAGTAGTAGTGAAACATGGAGATTTGACCAAATATTGTCGACACTACACGATAGCCAATAAAAAAGGGCGTAAATCGCCCCAATTAATACACAATTTGAACTTTTTTCAAATCCCACTGTGCAAAAAGGCCCACCATAGTTGTGAGCCTCTTTTAAGAAACTTGGTAGCGGGAGCTGGATTTGAACCAACGACCTTCGGGTTATGAGCCCGACGAGCTACCAGACTGCTCCATCCCGCATCAACGTGCAAAAATTATATACAAAAGATGCGAACTTTTCAATCACAACCACATCATTCTGCATATTTGTTATCTGTTACTGAAAAATTGGTAGCGGGAGCTGGATNNCAGACTGCTCCATCCCGCATCAACAGAAGTTTTTTTAGCTGCATACACCAACTTATGTTCTGGATTATAAGTTGGTGCGGAAGGGGGGACTTGAACCCCCACGCCCGAAAGCACTACCACCTCAAGGTAGCGTGTCTACCAATTCCACCACCACCGCAGCTGTGACGCATTCTAGTCGCATCACTGAAAAAAAGAAAGGTTTAATTAAAATTATTCGGTCGTTTGTGGTGCAGTTGGTGAAGTTTCAACCGGTTGCGCAGGCGCAGTTGGAGCTGATTGAATTGAAGACAAACTGTACGCATCAGTGGTCTGTTTCTTGGCAAGAATCGCCAAAGTAATACTGGTTACAAAGAACAATGCGGTAAAAACTGCCGTCAAACGGGTCATGAAATTACCCGAACCCGAGGCACCAAAGATCGTTGCCGCACCGCCGCCACCGAATGATGCACCTGCATCCGCACCTTTACCATGCTGAACCAAAATCAAGACAATCATCAAAATCGCTAAGATAATATGTACTACCAGCACAAAAGTTTGCATGCTGAACTCCTAATTATTGTGTATTTGCAAATGCTTGAGCAATTTGATGGAACGACTCAGCATTGAGCGATGCACCACCCACCAATGCCCCGTTAATGTCAGGACAGGCTGCTAACTCTACTGCATTTTCCGGTTTTACACTACCACCATATAAAATCGCCATAGTCGCAGCATAACCTGTAATCTGGCTCAAGCCCTGACGGATCTGGGCATGCATGGCCTGCGCATCTTCCGGAGAAGCTGTTTTACCGGTACCAATGGCCCAGATTGGCTCATAAGCAATCACGATATTTTTCCACTGCTCGCCTGCAACCACAGTCGCGATATCACAAATCTGTTGCAGAACCACTGCTTCTGCCTGCCCTGCTTCACGCTGTTCCAGACTTTCGCCCACACAGTAAATTACGGTTAAGCCAGCATTTAAGGCATTCTTGATTTTAGCATTTAGAATCTGTGAACTTTCAGCAAAAATTTCACGACGTTCAGAGTGTCCAATCAATACATAGTGAATCTGGCTATCAGCCAATAATTCAGCACTTACTTCCCCGGTATAAGCGCCTGTACCTGAAATACGTGATACATCTTGTGCTACGGTATATACAGGGCGATTTGCAGAAGCAAATTCAGTTTGAATTTGAGTTAAGGCAAGGGTTGTCGGTGCCACACCCAAATGACATTTCTCTGTTGAAACTGGTGCAGACTCAAGCAAGTCTTTGAAATTTTGAACCAAAGCCTGGGCATCTGCTTGCATTGGATTCATTTTCCAGTTGCCCACTACCCAAGGGGTAATCGTCGAAACCGACATAAATAACCTATTTCACTGACATATCTTGAATTGGGCACATTCTACACGGAATTGTAAAATTTAAAGAATAGTTTTATTCATCCTATTTCTCAGTTTAGACTATTCAAAATGGATATTTTTTGTTATCACTGAAAAAAATGCCCGGTTCTTCCGACCAGTTCAAGCTTTTACTGAATATCAGGAAGATTGCAGCATTCTCAGCTATGGTATTTTTGTATAACAAACGTATAATTTTAGAATAGCAAATTAAAAAAATTGAATTGATAGGCATATTGAAGCATGACAGCATTGCAGGGGTCACCAAGATTTACGGGGTTTATTCGTCGCCTGGTCTATGAAGGGGTATTATCGGCTGAAGATATGCGTACAGCTTTAGCCAATGCCAAACAAGAAAAAACGGATATCGTGGCCTATTTGGTCAGTCATCATAATCTTTCCCCTACCACCATTGCCGAAACGATCTCAGTAGAATTTGGTGAGCCTTTATTTGATATTGGCGCTTATGATCCAGGACAAATCCTGCGTGAAGATATCGATGAAAAGCTAATTACCAAACATCGAATTTTGCCAATTTATAAGAATTCCAATGTTCTTTATGTTGCCACGAGCAATCCAACCAATATTGAAGCAACGGATGCCATCCGCTTTGCAACCAAACTGAATATCGAAACTGTTATTGTTGAACACAATAAACTTGAAAAACTGATTGAGCAAAACTTTACTGAAGAAAGTACTTTTGATTTTGATGATGATTTCGATCTGGATGTCGATGTCGACACAACCGATCCAAATAAAGAAGAAGACGAAAAAGACAAAAGTGAAGAAGCCCCGATTGTTAAATATATTAATAAATTACTGATTGATGCCATTCGTATGGGGGCATCAGATTTACATTTTGAACCTTATGAAAAAATGTATCGGGTACGCTATCGTGTTGATGGAGTCTTACGTCAAATTGCAACACCGCCGCTACAACTAGCAAACCGTTTGGCGTCACGTTTAAAAGTTATGTCGCAAATGGACATTTCTGAGAAACGCGTGCCTCAAGACGGCCGTATTAAATTAAAGCTTTCAAAAAACAAAGCTATCGACTTCCGTGTTAACTCACTCCCTACCCTGTTTGGTGAAAAACTGGTTCTACGTATTCTAGATCCGTCTAGTGCCATGCTGGGAATTGATGCTTTAGGTTATGAACCTGAGCAGAAAGAGTTATTCATGGAAGCCTTAGATAAACCGCAAGGGATGTTACTGATTACCGGTCCTACTGGTTCCGGTAAAACCGTATCCCTTTATACGGGCTTAAACATCTTAAATCGTGAAGATACCAATATTTCTACTGCGGAAGATCCGGTCGAGATTAATCTGCAAGGGATTAATCAGGTTAACGTGAATAATAAAGTTGGCCTGACTTTCGCAGCGGCATTAAAATCCTTCTTGCGTCAGGATCCTGATATTGTCATGGTCGGTGAGATCCGTGATCTGGAAACAGCTGAAATTGCAATCAAGGCAGCCCAAACAGGTCATATGGTGATGTCAACCCTGCACACCAACAGTGCTCCGGAAACTCTGACCCGTTTACGTAATATGGGCGTCCCTTCTTTCAATATCGCGACCTCGGTCAATCTAGTGATTGCGCAGCGTCTGGCCCGTCGCTTGTGTTCACAATGTAAAAAGCCGGCTGATATTCCTCAGCAAAGTTTGCTAGAAATGGGCTTTACCGAAGCAGATTTACAAAGCCCTGAATTTCAGATTTATGAGCCAGTCGGCTGTAATGAATGCCGTGAAGGTTATAAGGGCCGGGTCGGTATTTACGAAGTCATGAAAGTCACACCTGAAATTTCAAGAATTATTATGGAAGATGGCAATGCCATTGAAATTGCTGAAGCTTCCGCGCGTGCAGGATTTAACAATTTACGCCGATCAGGGTTAGTGAAGGTTATGCAGGGGGTGACTTCTTTACAGGAAGTCAATCGTGTAACCAGCGAATGATCGTGCTGAATATAAAATAAGGATAAAGCTATGGCAGCAGTAAAAAAAGGCCAGATGACACCGATCTTCAGTTATGAAGGGGTTGACCGCAAAGGCGCAAAGATCAAAGGGGAATTGCCGGCACGAAATATGGCCTTGGCAAAAGTGAACTTGCGCAAACAAGGCATTACGATCAAAACCATTCGAGAAAAGAAAAAAAATATTCTCGAAGGTTTGATGAAGAAAAAGGTTTCCACCCTGGATATCACCATCTTCACCCGTCAGCTCGCCACCATGATGAAAGCGGGGGTGCCTTTAGTACAAGGCTTTGAAATTGTTGCAGAAGGTTTAGAAAATCCATCCATGCGCGAGGTTGTGCTTGGAATTAAAGGCGAAGTTGAAGGGGGGAATACTTTTGCCGGAGCCTTACGAAAATACCCACAATATTTCGATAATCTATTCTGCTCTTTGGTCGAATCTGGCGAACAATCTGGTGCTCTGGAAACCATGCTGGATCGTGTCGCGATTTATAAAGAAAAAAGTGAACTGTTGAAGCAAAAGATCAAAAAAGCCATGAAATATCCAGCTACAGTTATTGTAGTAGCTGTGATCGTGACGATTATTCTGATGGTGAAAGTAGTCCCTGTATTCCAGGACTTATTCTCTTCATTCGGTGCGGACTTACCTGCATTTACTAAAATGGTAGTCAATATGTCCGAATGGATGCAAAAATATTGGTTCCTTTTGATTATTGGAATTGGCGTAGTGATTACTGCTTTCCTTGAAGCGAAAAAGCGTAGCAAAAAATTCCGTGATTTACTGGATAAGGCTGCGCTCAAAGCACCCATCTTTGGTGATCTGGTCTATAAAGCGATCATTGCTCGTTATAGCCGCACTCTCGCCACCACTTTTGCTGCCGGTGTGCCATTAATTGATGCGCTTGAATCGACTGCTGGTGCAACCAATAACGTGGTCTATGAGGAGGCGGTATTAAAAATCAAGGAAGATGTTGCAACCGGTCAACAGCTTCAATTTGCCATGCGTGTCACCGATAAATTCCCTTCTATGGCCGTACAAATGGTTGCGATTGGTGAAGAATCCGGCGCACTAGATGCTATGCTGGATAAAGTCGCAACCCATTATGAAAATGAAGTCGACAATGCGGTCGACGGTTTAACTTCCATGATGGAGCCCTTGATTATGGCCATTCTTGGTGTCCTTGTTGGTGGCCTTGTTATCGCAATGTACCTTCCAATTTTCCAAATGGGTTCCGTGGTTTAATGCAAGATTTTATTTTATATTTCAGTCAAAACCCAACTGCGCTTTATCTCGCAGTTGGGCTTTTTAGTCTCTGTATTGGTAGCTTTTTAAACGTTGTCATTTACCGCACCCCTAAAATGATGGAACAGGAGTGGCGTACAGATTGCCAGCTGTTTTTGCATCCAGATCAGCCCATTATTGATGAAAGCAAAATTACTTTAAGCAAGCCAGCTTCAACCTGCCCGAAATGTCAGACTCCTATTCGCTGGTATCAAAATATTCCAGTGATTAGCTGGATCTTATTACGCGGTAAATGTGGCAACTGTCAGAATCCAATCAGTATTCGCTATCCATTTATCGAACTTCTCACAGCTGTTTGTGCATTAATAGTGGTAGCAACATTCGGGCCTACAATACAGATGCTGTTTGGTTTGGTTTTTACCTATGTCTTGATTGCCCTCACCTTTATTGATTTCGACACCCAGTTATTACCTGATCGCTATACCCTGCCGCTGGCTGCACTCGGCCTGGGTATTAATAGTTATGCGATTTATACTACCCCTAGTTCTGCCATCTGGGGCTATATCATTGGCTTCTTATGCTTATGGGTAGTGTATTATCTATTTAAGCTGGTGACCGGCAAGGAAGGTATGGGCTATGGAGATTTCAAACTGTTAGCGGCCCTAGGTGCCTGGATGGGGCCTATGCTCCTACCACTCATTGTATTATTGTCATCATTAGTGGGTGCGATTATTGGGATTATCCTGCTTAAAGTCCGTAAAGAAAATCAGCCCTTTGCCTTTGGCCCTTATATTGCCATTGCCGGCTGGATTGCCTTTTTATGGGGTGAGCAGATCATGAAAATTTATTTAGGTCAGTAAAGTGAAATTTGTACTAGGTTTAACTGGTGGAATTGGCAGTGGCAAGTCTGCTGCCAGCCAATGGTTTGAATCTCAAGGGATTGCTGTCGTAGATGCGGATATTGTCGCCCGTGAAGTCGTTGATATTGGTCAACCAGCCCTACAGCAGATTCAGCAAGCTTTTGGCGATTGGGTTTTGCTTGAGGATGGCTCATTGAATCGCCGTGCTTTGCGCGAACATATTTTTCATTCTCAAGAAGCACGAAAAACGCTGGAAAATATCACCCACCCTGCTATTCGCACTTCAATTATTCAACAGTTGCATGCAGCACAAAGTCCTTATGCGATTTTAGTGTCTCCTTTATTGTTTGAAACCAATCAGCATGAACTGACACAACATACATTATTAATTGATGCTGCTATTGAACTGCAAATTCAACGGGCTTCGCAGCGTGATAGACAAAATGTAGAGCAAATTCAGAAGATCATTGCCGCACAAATGCCGCGTGAACAAAAGTGTGCCATGGCTGATGATATTGTGCTGAATGATGGTGAGCTGGAGCATCTCTATGCCCATCTCACGCCATTGCATGAAAAATATCTTCAGATGGCTGCTCAAAATCATTAACCCGAACTCAGTCAGAGTTCAAATAAAAAGCAGCCCTTTTAGGACTGCTTTTTTTGTTGTTCCAGTTTTTGACTCAGGCTATCTCGATGCATCAACCAGCGCCAAGGCTGTATGGCACCAATTGCCATACCTACCAAACCAGAGACAATCGCGAGACTTAGAGGTTCATTTAATAACGGTACAGCCAGTATGGCAGCAATGAATGGTGCGAGGGTCACGATACTGCCCGCTTTAAATGCACCTAAACGCTTAATCGCTTCCACATAAGTTAGTGTCGCTACAATCACCACAAAAATACCGTGAAAGAGAACTTGGGAAGCCATTTGCCAAGGTTCAGCCGCATCCAGATGTTTGGGGAAGAATAGCAGATAAATTGGCACATAAACGATGGCTGACCAGATCGCCACACTAGCCATAGAATGCCAGGCAGATAGCTTACATTGACGTAGCAGTACAGTGAACACCCCCCACCACATCGCACTGATGAAAAACAGCAGATCGCCTAATCCCAAGGCAACACCAGACTCCCGGAACATCAGCCAGCTCATACTGCTAATCGCAAGCAGCATAATCGCCATACTGATCCAGGTATGTCGGTCAAACCCTTGTTTAAATAATACAAAAGCGGCCACTGCGGTACTAAGCGGAATACAGCCATTGAGAAATACGGCAGCATGGGCTGCAGGTGCATAATGGAAAGCGGTATAGGCGGTCAGGCAATACCCCACTCCACCGATCATGGCTAAGAGAAAGGATTCCTTACTCCATAAAAAGGCTGTGTCCTTTTTATAAATCAGGACTGGCATCAGAATCAGAAAAGCCAGTAGGAATCGTAATCCTACCAGATCCCAGGCACTAATCCCCCATTGGGCACTTAAGCGCGTGCTTAAGGTAAAACCTCCCCAAATACACATGGTAATTAAGACAAAGGCATAACCTTGCGTTCGGGGAGACATAGACTTCTTCTTTAACAGTATTTATGAATAAACAATAAAAAGGACTTAAGCTTGACGCTGACGACAGGCCTCATAAAGAGCCATACCTGTTGCCACGCTCACATTCAGGCTTTGCAGATTACCTACCATCGGAATATAAACCGTCTGGTCACATTGGCTTTGGGTAATTGGACGTAAACCGGTATCTTCCGCACCCATCACCACGCATACACCTGTTCCGGTAAAATCAAATTTCTGGATAGGTAAAGCTTTTTCATCCAGCATCGTACCAACCACACGTACATTAAATTCATCTTTGATTTGACCCAAAGTACGCGCCAGATTGGTCACCTGAATGAACTTCACTTTTTCTGCACCACCCGCTGCCACTTTACGTGCAGTTGGCGTCAGGCTTGCTGAACGGTCACGTGGCACAATCACAGCCGCTACACCCATCGCTGCGGCAGTACGAATACAAGCACCCAGGTTATGTGGATCAGTTACCTGATCGAGCGCTAATAGAAGTACTTGAGAATCTTGCTTCAATAGATCTTCCAGATCCTTTTCATTTAAGGTTGGATGCGGACGAACTGCCGCCACAACGCCTTGGTGAAAAGGCAAACCTGCCAATTTTTCCAGCTTGTCACGACTGGCCTGCTGGACACTAATGCCGAAAGGCTCAGCCAATTCCAGCACACGTTTCAGGCGCTGATCATCACGACCTTTCAGGGTAAAAAGAGTCAAGACACGTTCAGGCTCAAGCTCCAGCAGTGATTCTACTGAATGGACGCCATAATAATACTCAGGTTTAGCCATGAACGACCTCGAAAATAAATTGGGAAATAGGCAGCAAAAGAAAAATCCTGCAAAGCCAACTTCACAGGATTCTTTATCAAGCTTAGTTTAACCGATTCAGAACAAAATTTCTTGATCGGTTACAGCTCATCTGTAGGTCTGTTTAGCCTTCAAAATGGCAAACATAGTCCAGCACGTCATCAGTTTCGATTTTGAAACGGCTATTGCCTGGCACATAGAACGACTGACCAGCACGGAACAGTTCTTTCTCTTCGCTGTCGGCGATTTGCACACGGCATTCACCTGAAATGATTTCCATACGCTCAGGGACATGTGTTTCAAAAGTTAATGCATTTTCTGAAGGTAAAATTACCCCTAAGGTTTTTTTAGTGCCATCTTCAAATTGCACCACATGGCTGATGCATAACCCGCCAAAATACACATTCGATTTTTTAAGTACTGATACATGATCAAACTGAGCTGACATGCCATTTCTCCAGATAAAGCATTTTGTAATATTTTGATTGCTGTAGTTTAAATGTGCACCCGCAACTAATCAATCGAAGTTTATCGGACTTGAATGAAATTATTGGGTACCCCTGCTTGTCTTGATTCCAGGCTGTTTGAGTGATTTCGGCAGAGCTTGGAAAATGCCGTGATTTTTCCCGCTATTTATAAGCAAAATATATTCCGATCTGATTTAATTTAACCTTCAAGCATGTCAGAAAAATGAAAATATCTTTTGTAACTTCAGTGGCCTAATCTTGGTTCCTGTGACACAACATTCAAATAAGCGTGTATTAATCCCTGAAATTTAAGATAGAATGAAATCGATTTATCCTGATTTATAATAACAGCCGCGTTGCTAGACTGAAGCAACTGACATGCTATTTCATTCAAACTTTTCGCAGCCCGGATGCGTTTATGCTGACACATTTAACTCTGATCAATTTTGCTTTGGCCGAGCATCTTGCTATTGATATTGATAAAGGTTTTAACGTTCTTACTGGTGAAACCGGTGCAGGTAAATCCCTGTTACTGGATGCCCTGTCTGCCTGTCTGGGTGAGCGAACCGATACCAATTATGTGCGTTATGGCACCGAAAAAGCCGATATAACAGCAACCTTTAGCTATCAGGAAGACAGCGCTGAGGCGAGCTGGTTAAAAGAGCATGAACTCGATGATGAGTCAGGGGAAATTCATTTACGCCGGGTGATCTTTGCCACTGGCCGCAGCAAGGCCTGGATCAATGGCCGCCCAAGCAGCCTGTCAGAACTGAAAGAAATTGGCCGACTACTGGTTCAGCTTTATAGCCAGCATAGTCAGCAGCAACTGTTAGAACCGCCTTATCCCAAACACTGGCTGGATCGCTATAGCAATTTTTATGCACCCGCTCAGGAAGTACGTGACGCTTACAGTACCTGGCATAAAAATATTCGCCAGCATCAGGCAGCGTTGGATGCACAAGCAACCCGTAAGCAACGTATGGAAACTCTGGAGCTGCAACTCGAAGAACTAGAAGAAGTCGTTCAGACGGATTATCAGGAAATTGAGCAGGAATTTGACCGCCTTTCACATCATGAAGCGATTATGCAGGACTGTGTCTATAACCTGAATGGCCTGGACGAAGGAGAACAGAATATTTCGCAGGAACTGGCTTCAATCTTGCGTCGCATGGAATCGCATGCCGGTCGTAGCGAGCAGCTTTCCCAGATTTACACTTCCTTGCTAAATGCCCAAAGTGAACTCGAAGATGCGACGGCGACCTTACGCCAGTTTATGGATCGACAAAGCTTTGATCCGGAACGTATGGAAGAACTGAATTCTAAATTGGAAGTATTTCACCGTTTAGCACGCAAATACCGCACCCAGCCAGAATTGCTGAAAGAAGAATATGAGGCCTGGCAGGCTGAGCTTGAGCAGCTGCATCAGCTGGAAGACCCAGAAACTTTGGCTGAACAGGTTGAGGTCTCTTATCAGGAGTTCCTGAGCAAAGCACAACATCTGGATCAGATTCGCCGTGATGCAGCCAAACCTCTGGCGAAAAAACTGACCGAACAGGTGAAACAGCTTGCCCTGCCTGAAGCGCATTTTGAATTTAAATTTGAGCCTTTGGAACATCCATCAAGTGAAGGTTTGAGTTTTATTCAACTTTTGTTTACTGCCAACAAAGGCATTCCAGCGCAACCTCTGGCACGGGTGGCTTCAGGCGGTGAATTATCTCGTATCGCCTTGGTGATGCAGGTGATGAATGCAGAAAAAACCGAAGCTGAAGTACTGGTCTTTGATGAAATCGATGTCGGGATCAGTGGCGGTACTGCGGAAATCGTGGGTCGCTTATTGGCTGATCTGGCACAGCATGTACAAATTCTATGTATCACCCATCAGGC
>NZ_DJBE01000079.1:0-12733 GCF_002429925.1 Acinetobacter sp. UBA5984 | reverse complement strand
GTGGTTATTTGCAACAGTGCCATTCCCCCCACCCACCACGATGACTTTCTTATCTTTAAATGAATCTGCATTCAGGTAATGGGCTGAATGTAACTGCGTGCCTTGAAAGTTTTCCTGTCCCGGATAATCAGGAATAAACGGCTGGCGCCATGTCCCTGTTGCACTGACCACCACCTTGGCTCGCCAAAACTTTTCTCCAGCATATACGTCTAAATACTTTCCCTTCGATTCCACACGATCGACATGTACTGGACGAACAATCGAAAATTGATATCTCTGTTCATAAGCCGATAAATACTGGATCACCTCATTTCGTGTTGGATAGGTCTGTTCAGTGATGGGCATCATCCAACCGGATAGAGAACTCCAGGTATTAGGAGAAAAAAGACGCAATGACTCCCAGGTATGCAGCCAGGCACCCCCCGCTTGATTTTGCTCATCCAATATAATGAATGGGATTTTCTTGCGCTTTAAAAAATAAGCGGTAGATAAAGCGGCCTGCCCACCACCGATAATGATCACATCAGTTTCAGTCTGTTTCTGGTTCAAAGCCTTCACCTTTTCCTTATTTATCTCTGACTTCTTTAATGTAAAAACCCAATCATGAAGACTGGGTTTTTACAATATTCATTGTACCTTTAACAGCACTTCATCGGTACAGCATAAAAGTGTTACTGACCTGGCAATGAGGCGCAGTATTTAATACCATCCAGCATTTATAAACTGCGCTGATTTACACGCTTGGACAACTCTTCAGCCGATTCCTTGCGTTCAGAATAACGATCTGTCAGGTATTTGCTTTGTCCACGAGTCAGTAGGGTGAACTTAAATAACTCTTCCATCACATCCACAATCCGGTCATAGAAAGCCGAAGGTTTCATTCGTCCATCTTCTTCAAACTCCAAAAAAGCTTTTGGAACTGAAGACTGATTTGGAATGGTGATCATCCGCATCCACCGCCCCAAAATACGCATCTGGTTCAGGCTGTTAAATGACTGTGATCCGCCACTGACTTGCATCAAGGCAAGAGTTTTACCTTGGGTAGCACGGATTGCCCCTCCTGCCAGTGGAATCCAGTCGATTTGAGATTTAAAGATTGAACTCATAGAACCATGGCGTTCAGGTGAACACCAGACCATGCCTTCTGACCATGCTAAAAGCTCATGCAGTTCTTTTACTTTTGGATGCTCAGTATCCGCATCTTCTGGTAAAGGAAGCCCTTTAGGATGAAAGATTTTTATTTCCGCCCCAAAATGCTCAAGGATTCGACCGGCTTCAAGAACTGCAAGGCGACTGTAAGAACGTTCTCGATTAGAGCCATACAGCAGCAAAATTCGCGGAGGATGAGCAAGTTCTTTGGCTTGAACTTTTTCAAAGGTGGGTTGCTCAAGAAGATTTAGATCTACATTTGGGAGATTCATAGAGTTAGGCCTCTTTAAAAACTTTCTTTCTCAGCCAGAGTGAAACACTCACCAAGGCAATCAACACAGGAACTTCGACCAGTGGGCCAATAATCGTGGTAAAAGCAACAGGCGAAGCGATACCAAAAGTTGCAATCGCTACTGCAAGTGATAATTCAAAATTATTCCCCGCTGCGGTAAATGCAATTGCTGTGGTCTTAGGATAGTCATTGCCCATCCATTTACTCATAAAGAAGCTGATGAAGAACATTAAAACGAAGTAAATGGTTAAAGGAATCGCGATGCGTAAAACTTCAAGCGGAAGACTCACGACATCACCGCCTTTTAGGCTAAACATGGCCAGAATGGTGAACAGCAAAGCCATTAAACTCAGCGGACTGATTTTCGGAATGAACTTGGTTTCATACCATTCCACGCCTTTCTGTTTCACCAAAATCCATCGCGTTAAGAAACCTAATAAGAACGGAATACCAAGATAAACCAGAACAGCATGGGTGATGGTCCAGAAATCGACATTAATGACCTGCGAAGCGACACCAAAATAGGGTGGAAGGAAGGTCAGGAATAACCAGGCATAGGTACTGAAAAATAGAATCTGGAAGATGCTGTTAAAGGCAACTAATGCTGCAACATATTGATTATCACCACAGGCCAAGCCATTCCACACCAGAACCATGGCAATACATCGAGCAAGACCAATCAGGATGACACCGGTCATATATTCTGGATAACTATGTAAAAATATGATTGCCAGGGCAAACATGAGTACTGGCGCGATCAGCCAGTTTTGTACTAAGGACAAAGTAAGGGTTTTCTTATCCTTAAACACTTGTGGCAAAGTCGCATAGTTCACTTTTGCCAGTGGTGGATACATCATTAGAATAAGACCAATCGCGATTGGAATATTCACTGAATCAATGCTTAATTTATCGAGTGCGACAGAAGCCTGAGGAAAGAAGTTTCCGATGGCAATGCCTAAGGCCATGGCAATAAAAATCCATAGCGTCAGGTTGCGATCTAAAAAAGATAAGCGTTTTTCAGACATTTCACTTACTCAACGTTCGAAATTTGATTAATTGCTGCAATCAATTCTGAGCGAGATAGTTTATCTACATTAAGTTTAAATAAAGCATCTAAGCGACGATTGATATGTTCAACAGTGCTCATAAAGGCTTTCATTTTTTCTTCTTTATTCACGTCTAAGTGTGAAGGATCAGCCAAGCCCCAATGTGCCTTGATTGCTCCACCCAAATAAAGTGGACATGCTTCTTGAGCAGCAGAATCACATACTGTGATCACAACATCAGGTTGATATTGTTCACAATCATTAATCGTTTTACTCCATAAACCTTCGGTAGATAATCCTAAGTTTTCAAGGGTTTCTAAAGTTAGCGGGTGAACTTGACCTGAAGGCTTACTCCCAGCGCTATAGGCTTTCCAACCTTCTGGTGCTCGGCTATTAAACAAAACTTCAGACAAAATGCTACGGCAGCTATTTCCAGTACATAAAAATAAAAATTTCATTGAATTACTCACAATAACTATTTACAGAAAGGGGGTGTTGATCATCCAGCTTTGATTGAGATTGAACCGTCTTCAAAATATCTAAAATTTCATAACACCAGTTGGCCAATTTTGGATTGATACTGTAGTAAACCCATTGGCCTTGTCTGCGATCTTGAAGTAGCCCTGAAGCACGTAAAAGGGCTAAATGTCTTGAAATTTTCGGTTGACTGAGTTGTAGTTTTTCAGTCAAATCACATACACATAGTTCTTTATTTTCAACAATTAATGTCACTATATTGAGACGTGTTTCATCTGATAAGCATTTAAAAAAATTAACTTGATCCATATAAATCTCCTTCACATTCTTTCCATTCAAGAGATGAGAAAGTACTATTTAATTCTTTGGCCATTTTCATCAATAATTTTTTCACCATCTTCTTTGCTAAATGCGCCTTTCTGAGGAAACGGGAGAATATCCAAAACAACTTCAGAAGGACGACACAAACGTGTACCTAAATCCGTAACAACGAATGGGCGGTTAATCAAAATAGGATGTTGAAGCATAAAATTTAAAAGCTGTTCATCAGACCAATCTTCCCGAACAATTTCTAAATCAGAATATGGAGGTACATTTTTACGAATTGCTTCTCTAACACTTAAACCAGCACTACGAATAAGTTCAATTAATTCTGCTTTCGAAGGTGGGGTAATTAGATATTCAATAACGATTGGTTCAATTCCTGCATTTTGAATTAAAGCTAAGGTATTCCTTGATGTACCACACTCAGGATTGTGATAAATCTTTATGGTCGAGAACATTTTGACTAACACTGCTATTAGAAACTCAGATATACTTATATACGTATTTCCACATATATGTAAATACGTATATTGATTTTATTTAAATTACTTAATGTCAATAAATGTATATATATTCTTGCAAATTCTTATGAGTGAGAAAAAACTCGTTATTTAAATATGTAAATTTAGAGTATACCCTAAAATTACATTTTAAAAGTTCTTAAAAACATGTACCATTTAAATGTTTTTTAATCATAAGTAACATGTAACTTTGGTATTAAAGATTTATAATTTACGAAATTGTTCATTTTTATCCAATTGGGGCGTAAAAAGTGAAAGGCCAAAAAGTAGGCTATGTGCGAGTGAGTTCGGTCGAGCAAAATACGGGACGTCAACTTGAGGGAATTGAAGTCGACCGGATTTTTGTTGACCGTGCTTCAGGTAAAAATACCGACCGACCGAAATTTCAGGAAATGTTGAATTATGTCCGGGAAGGAGACCGGGTGATAGTACATTCCATGGATCGTTTTGCGCGAAGCTTAAAAGATTTGGTGACTGAAGTGGATAAACTGGTCAAACGAGGGATTGCCATCCAGTTTGTAAAAGAAAATATTACTTTTACGGCCCAATCCACCCCGATGGATAATTTGATGCTGCAACTGATGGGTGCTTTTGCACAGTTTGAACGTGAGATCATTTTAGAGCGGCAAAAGGAAGGAATTAAACTTGCCTCTTCTCAAGGGAAGTACAAAGGCCGGGTACATAAATTGAAACCTGATCAGGCTGAAGCTTTGCGACAAGACTGGAAGGAAGGGAAGTACCCTTCAAAAATGGCATTAGGCCAGGCATTTGGAATTAGTCGCCAAGCGGTATATCGGTATTTAAAAGCCGGGAAATAACTCAATTGAAATTGGCGACTATATTTAGTTTAGCTTATGAAAATCGTGAAACGTTGATTAAATAATAAGTGCAGAAAGCAAAGAGTTACTAATTTTATACAATATAAGTTTTTGATTTATAATTAATTAACTCGATTGCAATCTAGCTTTTTCAGCAACGATTTATCTTTTTTAAAATAGTATTAATTTATTTTTTTGAGAACAAACCTTAACAAAATTACAAGTTTGTAATTTTGTCGTCATTCGGATGTATATATTTACTCATTATTATAAGTAAAGATTTTTTTGGTCCAAGATATGATTAGATTCAATAATATGTACATGAAGATTATTTTAGTTATTTTTACTATAGTTTTTTCAACCAGTAGTTTTGCTGATGGGGGACTCCGTTTCTTAGAGAAAAATTTAGAAATAATTAACAAATAATTAACATAGTAATTTAAATTAAAAAGTGATTTATCAGGTGAATTTTAACTATATAAATAATTTATTTAATTTAATAAACCTTTCATAAATCATTTTTTGCTCAGTTCTATGTTGTAAATTCCAGCAATTATCATAGCCACGCGGCTGTTACTGAAGAGAATAGTAAGAAGCTAATATTTACTGTAGGTTTGACCACTACGTTTTAATCGTAGAAATTATAACCGTTTTTATTACTCAAAGTTTAACTTTTGTGATTATCTAAAAACACATAGCGGTCGAATGGCCATATTAACTGACTTAAAATCAGTCGTATACTTTAATGTAGCGGTTCTGATAGCACAAAAGTTCGCAGCATGAAAACGGAACCGGCATAATTGATTTATAGTGAACCCATACACTAAGCATAATGATTTAGAGGACGATAATCCCAATGAAAAAATTCCTTTTAGGAGCTGTTGCCGCATCTGTTTTGGCCTTTTCAGGCAATGCTATGGCCAATTTTGTGGCAGGTCAGGACTATCAGGTGGTTGCAAAACCAGTCAAAGTCGAAAAACCGGGCAGAATTGAGGTACGTGAATTCTTCTGGTACGGCTGTGGTCACTGTTTCGCGCTTGAACCACATATGCAGGGCTGGTTGAAAAAATTACCAAAAGATGTACGTTTTGTACGTACGCCGGCTGCAATGAATCCACTCTGGGAGCAGGCAGCGCGTGCTTATTATGTGTCTGAAGCATTGGGTGTGCGTCAAAAAGCACATTTACAATTATTCCATGATATTCATGATAAGCAACGTCCAATTTTAGAACAGGCGCAATTGGCCAAGTTCTATACCCGCTATGGTATTCCTGAAGCGAAATTTAACAGCACTTATAAATCTTTCCCGATCACTTCGAAAATTGCCCAAGCCAAAAATCTGGCTGCTCAGTATCAGTTAAGTGGTGTTCCGGCAGTGACCGTGAATGGTAAATATATTGTGCAGGGTAATGATGCCAAAGTCATTCAGGTGGTGAATTACCTGATCGAGAAAGAGCGTAAAGCCAAATAAGACGCGATTGATTATCTCTAAAAAAAACCTGCATCGAATCTGCAGGTTTTTTTATTTAAACTGGAGGAATGGTTATTTACGTCCTGACTGCCGGATCTGGTGTTTCTATCGGCGGGCGATACCAGTGTAAAATTCCTCGGAATAAGAGCTGCATCTGCAACACGCTTTGCGCTTTAAAGTAATGAATTTTCCTTTCTATTTCAACACGCAGAATTGCCGAGGCGCCCCGACGCTCTACAACAAACAAATTCTAATCTAAGATTTACATAAATAGACTGATAAAGTTTAAAAGGAATAAATATTAATTTAAACAACATGGAAATTCTTGTTAATTTCAACAGAAATATGAACAATCTCTTCATGAATTGACAAAGCTTTACGAACTACCTCTGCTGTTAAGGAGTCATTAACTGTATTTAGGGATAAAATACATGAAAATTTACTTCTACCTACTTTCCAGACATGCAGATCAGTAATCGTAATTTGGTTATCTAATTCCTCTACAACTTCCTGAATCTCCTTTACTACAGGATGTTCCATCTCTGCATCAAGCAATGTTTTACCTGTTTCTCTAATCAATCCCCAAGACCATTGTGCTACAAGCACTGCACCTACGATCCCTAGAATTGCATCTAAAAAATCCCATCCAAAATACTTCCCTGCGAAAAGTGCAATAATCGCTAATACAGAAGTTACTGCATCTGCTACTACATGAAGAAAAGCGGCTTTCTGGTTTAAGTCATGGTCATCATGAGAGTGATGATGATCGTGGTGGTGGTCATGGTCATCATGAGAGTGATGATGATGGTGGTGGTGACCATTTTCACGTAGTAACCAGGCACAAATAAAATTAACGATCAAGCCAACAATCGCAATTGAAATTGCCTCGTTGTAGTGAATATTCACAGGATTGAATAAACGTTCTATCGATTGAACACCCATGAATACAGCAACAACCATCAATAAAATGGCACTCGAATATCCAGCTAAGATTTCTATCTTCCATGTACCGAAACAGAATCTCTGATCACGAGCATATTTTCGAGCCATTTTATAGGCAAAATAAGCTAAGCCCAATGCCAACATATGAGAACTCATATGCCATCCATCAGCCAATAAAGCCATGGAATTAAAGAACCATCCTCCAAAAATTTCAAACACCATCATTACACCAGTGAGGATGGTTGCGATTAAAATTTTCTTTTGTGCTAAAGGATTTCCTTCGTCAAATTGATGCGAATGGTCACTTTTAACATTATTTAGATATTACATTTTATTGCACCACAATTAATACTCCCCCATAGTATATGTTCTTGAGGTTGAATAGTATGTCTCACTTAAATCAGAACAAAAAAATTTTAAATCGGATTAGACGAATTCAAGGTCAAACTAATGCCCTTGAACAGAATATTTTAAATTCTGAAAATTCTTGTATTGAGGTATTACAGCAAGTTGCAGCAATTAAAGGTGCGATAAATGGCTTAATGAATGAGTTAATAGAACTTCATCTTAGAGAACATGTACTCGGTGATACTGAGAAAATAAAGGAAAAAGAACTAAATGAATTTTTAGCTTTAGTTAAACGCTACTTATAACTTTAAAGCACAGTCTTTTAAATAAAAAAACTGTGTGCGCACCTATTAATGACAGTGGTAATCACCAGTTTTACTGTTGGTATGACAACCCTGTGAGTTCGTTCCCCCAGAATGAGCATTCGCATAGGTAAATGACATGCCTATAAAGCATATTAATAAAATTCTTTTCATCTTAATCCCTCTCAAATAATTAGAATATCAACTGTATGATATTTAATAAAAGCCAACATGGCTTAGACCATTTCCAAATATATAAAGTAAAGCCAACAAAACTTTAAATGTATATAAAAAATGGTTAAATAATTGCAAGGGGGGCTTTAAAACGTTTTAATCGTAAAGCATTTCCTAGTACAAATATTGACGAGAGAGCCATTGCACCAGCAGCAAATACAGGAGAAAGTAGCAGTCCAAATTGCGGATAAAGTACACCTGCTGCAATAGGAATCAGAGCTGCATTGTAAACAAATGCCCAAAATAAATTTTCACGAATATTGGTTATAGTCGCTTTGCTTAAAGCGATAGCATTTGGCACTCCTTTCAGGTTGCCAGACATCAAAACCACATCAGCAGCTTCAATAGCTACGTCTGTACCTGTACCTATTGCTAAACCAATATCTGCTTCTGCAAGTGCAGGGGCATCATTAATGCCATCTCCAACATATGCGAGTTTACCATATTGATTTTTTAATTTTTTAACGGCCTCTATTTTACCTTCAGGTAAGACTTCTGCAATAACCTCATCAATACCTAGTTTTTTTGCAATCGCTTGAGCTGTATGACGGTTATCACCTGTAATCATGGCAACCTTTAAACCTAACTGATGTAACGCTTCAATTGCAGCAAATGTTGATTCTTTAATTGGATCTGCTACAGCAATAATGGCAGCAAGTTTCTGGTCAATCGCAACATAGAGAGGGGTTTTTCCTTCTTCTCCCAAACGATCCGAAAATTGAGAAAAAACATTAGGATTCAAACCTAGTTTTTCCATATATCGATCTGCACCAATATGAACCAAATGTTCAGACACCGTTGCTTCTATTCCATAGCCCGTGACTGACTTGAAATCAGCAACAGGAGACAGGATTAATTCCTTATCTATAGCGGCTTGTACAATTGCTCGAGCAATAGGATGCTCAGACTTTGATTCAACGGCTGCCATAAGTGAAAGTACGGCATTGTATTCAAACCCTTCTAAGACATGCAGATCGGTTAAAATTGGTTTCCCTTCAGTCAGGGTCCCTGTTTTATCAACAGCAACCACTTTAGTTTCTTTGAGCAGCTGCAAAGCTTCCCCTTTACGGAATAAAACACCCATTTCAGCACCACGCCCAGTTCCCACCATGATTGATGTAGGCGTTGCAAGTCCCATTGCACAAGGACATGCAATAATGAGTACCGCAACTGCATTAACTAAGCTAAACGTTAGGGCTGGCTCAGGGCCGAAGATAAACCAAGTAATAAAAGTTAAAAGAGAGAGACCCATTACTACAGGTACAAACCACATGGTAATTTTATCAACCAATGCCTGAATAGGCAGCTTGGAACCCTGTGCCTGTTCAACCATTCGGATGATTTGAGAAAGCACTGATGAACTACCAACAGAGGTGGCTTTGATATTTAAGCTGCCACTTTGGTTAATTGTTCCTCCTACCACAGTAGAGCCTATCGTTTTTTCAACGGGCATAGGCTCGCCAGTAATCATGGATTCATCAATAAAACTTTGGCCGTGAATAACTTCACCATCGACAGGGATACGCTCGCCTGGTCTAATCTCTACAATCGTTCCTGTTTGAACTTCGGCAATCGGAACTTCTATCACCTGATTATTGAGCTGTATTCTGGCAACTTTAGGCTGCATTCCAACTAGATGTTGAATTGCTAAAGACGTTCGGCCTTTTGCCTTGGCTTCAAAAAATCTACCTAATAGAATTAAAGTGATAATAACCGCTGCAGCTTCATAATAAACATTGACCGTGCCTTGTGGCAGGACACTTGGAAAGAAAGTAGCAACCACTGAATAAAGATAAGCAGCCAATGTTCCTACAGCCACCAAGGAATTCATGTCTGGTGCTAAGCGGAATAAACTTGGGATGCCCTTTTTAAAGAAGCGTCGGCCTGGAAAAATTAATGCTACTGTGGTCAAGAAAAATTGCATTAACCAGCTATTTTGTTGGCCAATGTTATCCATCATAAACGTATGAAAGGCGGGAATCAGGTGTGATCCCATTTCTAAAATAAAAACGGGTAGAGTCAATAAGACTGACAAAATTAAATCTTTTTTAAGTTTTTCTAATTCAATATTTTTTTTATCTTGAAAGCTTTCCGTAGTTTGATGAACTGACTTTGCTTCAAACCCTGCTTTGGTGACAGCCTGAATTAACGAGTCACGAGTGACAGATGAGCTTGCCTGAATAGTCGCTTTTTCAGTAGCCAGATTTACATGAGCTGATTCCACACCCTCAACAGATTTTAAGGCCTTTTCTACTCGACCTACACAAGAAGCACATGACATACCCTCAATCGTAAGCTCTATTGGTTGCAGCGCTTCCACTTCGTAGCCTGCTTTTTCTACGGCTTTAATTAAAGTAGCGCGATCAAGTGGTTGATGCGCATAAATGACTGCTTTTTCGGTAGCCAGATTTACATGAGCCGATTCAACACCCTCAACAGATTTTAAAGCTTTTTCCACACGGCCTACACAAGAAGCACATGTCATCCCCTCAATCTCTAATGTTTCACTGTAGTGTGGCGTATCAGTCATTTCGGTACTCATATACGATCTCTATCATTTAGATATGCTGAGTTCTATATGCGAAGATCAGCTCGAACCAAGATTAGGGGGAATTCAGGGATTACTTTTATTTCAAGCAAGTACAGGTTTTATCTGTACGATGAGGAAAATAAGAGAGAGTAAAAGTGGTAAGGAATTCCCACTGTTACTCTAACAGAGATTAAGCAGGATCAGCTGTAAATCCACGCTCACTGAGAGTGGCAATGACTTGATCCTGACTCACCGTTGTGTTGATTTCAACAATACGGTTTTGTAAATCAATATCGAGTGAGGCATTCGAGTCGAGCTCTTTAATTGCGGTAGTAATGCCGCGTGCACAACCACCACAAGTCATATTAGCGATGTGAAATTTCATATGTTGCTCCTTTTTAACAAAACATTTGTTTAAAACATTAGAACAGTAACTCTAAACTTTCACCATACAACCAGCCTTTTTCTGAATCAGTTACTCGCTGTAACTTGGTCTGTTTACAACCTTACAGTTTTCTTCAGAGTATTCCAAAGAAGAGTGTTCTAATGACTACAGTAAAAGTACTTAACCAACATTAATGTGACTTTAAAATGACATTTTTGTCATCTACGATCACTCTGAAATTTATAAGATTAGTTATTTCAATCAATGGTAGTGAACTGAATAGATGAGACCGTTATGGGTTGAAGATAAGCTAAAAACCGGTGACTACCTTTATGTATAATGCCTCATGATGCGATTTTACTGTTCTGATTGTCGTAAGTTGGCAGTCCAGTAGAAACTTTATTGCTCAGCTACAAAAGATAAATGCAGTAATGTTAAATTTCCTCAATTCCCTTATTTTGAAATTCTCTTATTCAATACCCACGACAGTGGTTATATAGCCTGTTGTTAATAGAATTGATAGACCTAATAACATCTCAAATAAAATGGCATGACTAAGGTGTTTAGCGAATTTAGGATGTTGAAGACGCGGGGTGAAATACCATTTGTTGAAGGCAGCTAAAAGTAGAATACCTATAACAAAAAACATTTTAACCATGAAACCATAGCCATATGCAGTATTGATTAAGGTATTAAAATCTTTAATTAAAAGAAGAGCTACACTAGCGCCACAGGCGATTAATATCCCAACAATGAAAGCAGCAATACGTCCAAATACATGCATGCGATCTTTTAAAGGTAAACCACTTATTTCCCGGCTGGTTTTCCATAACGGATATAAAGACCCCATCCATAACGACATAACTAGAATATGGATTGATAATAAAATTTGAGCAAGTAAGGTTAAATTAGCGACATGTCCGAGCTGGGAAAAACTAAAAATAATCGGGAGAAGTAAAACACAAAATATTGAACTTTCAATTATAGAAAACTGACCTTTGTTCCTGTTAAGTTTAACCACCATGAGAAGAAGTAAAAGAGCAAAACTAATAGAACGAAGAACGTATATATACCCCGTCGGAGTATTAACCAATATATTAATATACGTGGGGTCCACCATACCTGTAATACCAGTATTGGCAAAACTACCAATCAGAATAAAAAATCCCAAGGTACTGGAAATTAGGCCTAATCCAGCGCCAATTGTAATATATTTAAGAATCGATTCTTTTAGTTCAAGATATTGTCTAAGTAAAAAATAGCAAAAGGCTCCACCAACGACAAAAGCTACACTTAAATATAAAATAACCTTAGTTAACCAAGTGGCCCACATCCAATATTCAGAAATCATTATTTTTGTCCATTCTAGAACAACATGCCAGCACCTCACTGACATGTTGAAAGGTAATCAATTCTTATTTAGTTGATTTGATAGTGAAACTATATTCACCATTCATGTTGTGACCATCTTTCCCCATTGTTGTCCAGACAACGGTATATTTACCTTTTTTCAGTTTCGGAAGAGCTACATCAAAGGATTTCTTTAAGTCATGAGTAACTTTATATTTTAAAGGAACATCTCTTCGCTGAGCATCCAGTAACTTAATATTCATCAACATAACCTCTGCACCAAAGTTAAGGGTCAAGTTCTTTGGTTGACTAAGGATAGATGCATTTTCCGCAGGAATCGCACTCACTAAACTCACATGAGCGAACGTAGTTGTAGTAGCCACAATCATCGTTGCAGCTACTACAACATTACGTAGAGCAGTCATTTTATTTTGAAATAATTTCATTTACGTTTCCTCTTGATTCGTTAGTTCATTAGAGATGACTTTATAAAATCTATATTTAATGAGACCACATCATCTCCTCTTATATTTCAATTATTAGT
>NZ_DJBE01000080.1:0-26884 GCF_002429925.1 Acinetobacter sp. UBA5984 | reverse complement strand
GCTAACGTCTCCAAGGGAGTAAGAATTCATTCGATAAGTAGATACTAAGCCAAATCGATAAATAGATAAAACAGTTTGTTCTTATAAATTTGATCGTTTTTTTGGATCATAAATCATTCCCTCATTTTATTTTTTATTATCCCTAAGCTTCTTGCTCTGGCTCAAAGAAATCGAATATTGATTGGAAAATAAAAATGCTCCTTTTATAGGAGCATTTTTAAGTTTAGAAGATTCGCTGTTCAATACGTAGCGAACGCCCCTTAATTGAATTGGCTAATACAAATATAATTAAGCTAAGCAAGGCAAATAAGATGACAATGCCAATAATGATGACATTGGTAATCTTGCTGACTTGTTCGGCTTGCTGGGCTTGACGATCTACACTTTGTGCCACAGGCGTCAGGCTTTTACCATAGACCTGTTGCTGCATGGTCCAGATCTGTTCCGGTTTAAATCCGTATTGTTCAAACTTGTTATCCTGCCGCTCTGCCTCGACCACTTGTGCGACATAAGGTCGGGCTGCAGACAAATCAACGGGTTTATGCAAGAGTGCTGTTTGGGCGAGTAAATAAGATTTCACCGGTGAAGCAATATCGGAATCAACCAGGTAACGTGCCACTTCGCTATCATTGATATTACTATCGTAATAGACCACTTGCTGATAAACATCTTCACGGTCATTTCTCAGGTCATATTGCCAATAAGTCAGTCCTGACCAGATTACGATAAAAGAAATCAGCCAGCCTACAAACTTCAATATGAAAGACTGAAAGCGCACATAGAAGAAATGAAACTTCTTCAGCAATCCAACCAGAAAAAATGCACCAATAAAAGAAGCAAAGATTTTCAGAATCAGCCAGCCAAACCAGCTTAATAGAGCAAAGAAATAATCCGGACTATCCCCAATACTGGCCAGATTAGCATCGACGCTAACTGGTAAATGCAGCTGTTGAAGCTGAGTACTCAGGCCAAAAAAGCCATAAACCAGTTCCTGCTGAAAGAATAGGCCTATCACGGATGCGATACAGACCGTAGAGGTAGTCAGTCCCAAAAGCATCAAATTACGTTGACGCTTTTTGAGTGCGACGACCCCTTGCTTGATTTCCTGAGGATTTACAGCATATTCATGTAAGGGCGGCAATCTCTACTCCTTTTTTTAGATCTTGGCCCTACTGGATTTAGTTGGGTTTAGATCCACTGGTACTTGATTCAATCACCAAATGATTCAGATTATCTTGCAAGGCTCTTAAACGTACCGTCGCTTCAGTGCGTTTCTGTACACCTTCTTTCTGGATCTGAATCACATCATTAACAGTTTTAATGAGGGTATTTTGCACATGTTCAAGCGTTTCAATATCAATAACAGAACGCTGGTTGGCTTTTGCCGTATCGACCGAGTTCTGATGCAATAAATCTGCATTACGGCGTAAAAGCTCATTGGTCGCATCATCAATGGTATTGGCCAGCTGTACACTGTTCTTTTGTTCATTCAGGGAAATGGCCAGACTGATCTGGTTTTTCCATGCTGGCAATGTGATATTTTTAATGGCATAGAATTTATCCACCAGCATCAGGTTATTGGATTGGATAATGCGGATCATTGGCAAAGTCTGCATCGCAGATTGCTGCAATACCTGTAAATCACTGATGCGTTTTTCCAGATTATTGGCCAGATGATTTAGGTCATAGATTTTTTGCGTGGTGCTCTGATCTTGTGGCAAGGCTGTGAGCGCAGCAATTTCCTGCTGCAATTCCTGTTCACGTAAATGTCCAGCTGCAATATGAATACCCAGCTGCTTATATTCTTCCTGCACCCCATCGAACATTTTATCTAACGTATCAACGCGTGCTTTTAATCCGGATTGTGAAGTTTCAATTTCCTTGACCAGCACATCAATCTGTTCTTTGGTGGTATTGAAATGGGAGTCAAAATTATCTTTCACACCCTTAAATTTGCTGATGATATTGCCAAGAAATCCCGAACTTTTTTTCTTGTTCAAGATACTGCTGGTATTCAGTTGCTGTGCCACCTGCACCACCTGATTCAGCTTTTGGCCGGTTGCATCCAGCTCTTTGTTCTGTACCAGATTCAGCAATTCATCGGTATAGCTTGAAGTTTTGGTGGCTATATTTTTGCCATATTCGGCCACACTATTATGACTCATATTCTGCAGTTCTTTACGTGCTGCCAAAACCTCCTGAAAATCGGCAGGCTGCAAGCCCAGCTCTTTCAGATCCATTTGCTGGAACTTCTGTTCAGTCAGTTCAGTTGAGCTTTCGACAGGTAAATTTACTACATCAGATTTGGTCATGTTTCACCTTATATTGTTATGTATTCGAGGGTTTCTCGAGTGACTTTTTTAACGTTTTAATCAGATTGTCCCGGCTATTATCGAGTTTTTCCAGATCACTTGTCGAGTGTTTCGTCTGGCTTTGTTTGACATGATATTGCCAGGCTGGGATCAGCACCTGTTGTGCTTCTTTAAATCGATCCAGCAGGCTATAAGACAGTTGCTGGAACAGTTGCATCTGGGTAATGGCAATGTCATTACTGCTTTGCAAGGTTCTTAAGGTATGCACCTTTTTTGACAGCCGCTCAGAAAAATTATCCAGTGGATGCTGATTCCTGACAAACTGCGGATATTCAGATAAAAATTCTTCTGCTGCCACAATATGCTTGGCCATTTGCTCACGTAAACCGATCAGTTGCTGAAATCGCGATTGGGATTTCTGGATTTCAATTTGCAACTTACGGCTAAGGTGATCTGCCTGATCCAATAAATAGTCCAGTTTTTTATAGTATTCAACCTGACTTGAGCCATAGTCCAGATCAATACCCAGCCATTTCTGTAAGGCATTAAATTTACGTTTTTTCAGATATTTTTTTGATTGAGCCAACATGTGAATCAGCTGTTCAATAGTATGGCTCAGTTGTTGGGTCAGATGCGGATCTACCCCATTTAATAGTACGGACTGTGCCTGAATAAGTGGGTCAGCATAATGATTCAGCTTGTATTGGTCGTGGAGTAAAGGCACAAGTTCGTTGCGCTTGATACTTAGAATCTCGCTCTGCTCTACTGCAATGTCTTGGATTGGAATCAAAACATCTATCTGTGACATGGCCCTTTAAACTCAATGAATTCGATTTTTATAGTACGTCTTTTCATTCAACATAACATGTAGCATTTTGCAAAGGAATGCTTCAGGCCATAGAATTTTCTTTATATAAGTTGAAGATATTGTTGGAATTAAGTTTGGCATACAGCCATTTTTTGTACAAATTATTTTGACTATAACCTGCTGTTTCTCTCTAGAACCTTTTTCATCGGCCTCAAATAGGCTAATAACCAACTAAATAAGGATAAGCACAATAAATGCCAAGTTAATTTATGGTCTTAATTAAGCTTTTTTAAACTTAAGAATACTTATAAGGCATTATAAAACATAAATAATTCTCGAATTTTAAGCATGAATTATTTATGATCAAGATCAACAATAAAGTAGGTAACCTGAGAATAAAATGGAACGTTTTTTTCATAATACGATGTATGCCGCACGCTGGATCTTAGCTCCTGTCTATTTTGGTTTATCATTCGCTTTATTATTACTGGCCTTAAAATTCTTTTAGGAAGTGATTCATGTTCTGCCGCATATTTTTGAATATACTGAAGCTGACCTAATCTTGGTAATTCTATCCCTGGTTGATATGACCATGGTTGGTGGACTTATTGTGATGGTGATGTTTTCAGGTTATGAGAATTTTGTTTCACAACTCAAAATTGATGAAAATAAAACCCGCCTGAACTGGCTCGGCACTATGGATGCCAATTCTCTTAAACTCAAAGTTGCGGCTTCCATCGTAGCTATTTCTTCGATTCATTTACTACGTATTTTTATGGATGCTCGTAACGTCGAGAATGACAAAATCATGTGGTACATCATCATGCATCTGACTTTTGTGATTTCTGCATTTATTATGGGTTATCTGGATAAACTCACCAAGCATTAAAACATGGATATTAAAAAGCCCCGATTATAGGGGCCTTTTTATATCGGCGAATTAACTAAAAAATTATAGATAGTCACCTTCTCGTTCCGGCTGATACAGCACCTTTTCAATCGTAACTTTCATCAACTGGCCATCAGGTTGTGGCCATTCAATGGTCTGTCCTTCTGCCAGGCCCAAGATTGCAGTTCCAATCGGTGCTACGACATTCACCTGCCCTTTTTCACCTTTAAACTCATGTGGGTAGACTAGGGTAATTTCTACAGGCTCCGTTGATGGTGCAATCGTCAGCAATGCACGCGCATGCATGGTCACCACATTGCTTGGCATGTCCTCTGGCTTGACCACTTCAGCACGAGCCAGTTCATCTTCCAGTTGAAGCATGGTCTCACTGAGCTTGTCCTGATTTTCAAGCATGGTTTCGAGACGCTCCACATCCTGTTCAGATAAAATAATTTTTGGTTTAGCCATTCTTACTACCTTGTTTAATGAATGATTGAATAGTCTTTANNAAATATAAAAAATCTTTTTTTAGCTGCTAAAAAAATTGTGTCTTAACTCAACTTATAAAGCTGTTTTTCAAAGAATGTAACCAGTTTTAGAAAAACTCAATACTCTTTTCGAAATCAGATTTATAGGATCTGTATTTCTCAACTTTGTTTTATAAAAGGATGAATATTTTATATATAGGATTTTATCTCCTCTTTCAACTGATCATAAAAGTGGGCAACAGAAGATGAGTCAGAAAAAATATCACCCAATAAAAAAAACCCCCTTGAGGGGGCTTTTCTCAAGTTAGGCTTATTTTGCGTAAACAGGGAATTTAGCGCAAACAGCAGCAACTTTTTCTTTAACCGCAGCGATTACAGCTTCATCGCCTTTAGCATCAAGGATGTCAGCGATCCAACCAGCAAGTTCACGAACTTCTGATTCACCGAAACCACGAGTCGTTACAGCAGGTGTACCGATACGGATACCTGAAGTCACGAATGGAGAACGTGGGTCGTTTGGTACAGAGTTTTTGTTCACAGTGATGTGAGCAGCACCTAACCAAGCGTCAGCATCTTTACCAGTGATGTCTTGTTTGATCAGAGACAACAAGAACAGGTGGTTTTTAGTGCCGCCAGATACAACGTCATAACCGCGTTCGATTAGAACTTCAGCCATAGCTTGAGCATTCTTAACCACTTGTTGTTGGTATGCTTTGTATTCAGGTGCCATTGCTTCTTTAAAGCAGATTGCTTTAGCAGCAACCGCGTGAACCAGAGGACCACCTTGGTTACCCGGGAATACAGCTGATTGAAGTTTTTTCTCGATTTCTTCGTTTGCTTTCGCAAGGATCAGACCTGAACGAGGACCACGAAGAGTTTTGTGAGTAGTCGTAGTTGTTACGTCAGCAATTTGAACTGGACTTGGGTAAACGCCAGCAGCAACCAGACCAGCAACGTGAGCCATATCTACAAACAGGTAAGCGCCAACTTTGTCCGCGATGTCACGGAAACGTTGCCAATCTACGATTTGGCTGTATGCAGAGAAACCAGCTACGATCATACGTGGTTTGTGTTCTACAGCTAAACGTTCAACTTCTTCATAATCGATCTCACCAGTTTCTGGATTCAGACCGTATTGAATTGCATTATAAGTTTTACCTGAGAAGCTTACTTTCGCACCGTGAGTCAAGTGACCACCGTGAGCCAGACTCATACCCAATACTGTGTCGCCTGGATTAAGCAGCGCTAAATAAACTGCAGAGTTTGCTTGAGAACCAGCATGTGGCTGAACGTTAGCATAATCAGCACCAAATAATTCTTTAGCACGGTCAATTGCCAATTGTTCAATGACATCTACATATTCACAACCGCCATAGTAGCGTTTGCCTGGGTAGCCTTCTGCATATTTGTTAGTGAGTTTTGATCCTTGAGCTTCCATTACTGCTGGTGAGCAATAGTTTTCAGAAGCGATCAACTCGATGTGCGCTTCTTGGCGAGCATCTTCGTTAGAGATTGCTTGAGCGATTTCTGGATCAAATTCAGCAATAGAGATATTGGCAAACATTAGCGAGGTCCTATTAAATTAGGGCTTTTAAGCCGTGCTAAGATTGGCGCGTATTGTAACATGAACTTTGCCAATTTCGATCATGAACTTTATTCAGTTTGCAATAAAAATAGCTCATGCTTAAAAAACATGAGCTATAGAGATAAAAATAAGTTATTGAATTGGCATTAGAGATTTTACATCTGAAATAATATTAGCAATATTCAGTGCATAGACGCTACCATGATCCCATGAACCATCCGTAATATATCGTACCGAGGTTTGTTTCTGATTCGCTAAGCTCACTAAAACATCAGTTGCAGCCTTTGGAACAGTACTATCCGCCTCTCCCTGATAAATAATCACAGGTGTAGACACTTTAACCTGTAAAGGCTGAGAGTCTTTATCCAGGAAATTCTTCACTACTGGAATACTCATAAAATTAGCTTGAGTACGCGAATATCCTTCTAGATTTCCATTGGTTTGAGCATAAGCTCCCATTGCCGTACCGAATTTTTTGCCCAATACATCATAACAGTCTGTTTCAGCATTCTTGGCAATCTCATCTGTTGGTGTTTTAAAGACCTGACTATATTGCAAATTTGGATTCGGATTACGCAATCCCGCGGCGATCAGCGCGGTAAAAGTATCTAAAGATGCTAGAGTTTGAATCTTTTTATTCAGATCTGGTTCTTGTCCAGCTTGAGCCTCTCCACCTGCCAGAATTAGACTGAAATTAGAAGCAGGAGCTAAAGCTACCGTACCTTTATAAGTCATTTGAGAAGCACGTGCTGCATATTGAGCAGCACCTAAAGCCGCTTGACCACCTTGAGAATGTCCCACAGCCATCCATTGATTCGAGGCATCCGAACCTAAATAGTCTTTTGCTGCGACTACAGCATCGGTAATTGAATAAGCTTCACTCTTAAGATTAAGGAAAGGATGAAGTTCTGTGCCACTCGGCTCTCCTAAGCCTTCATAATCAGGTGCAACGACCACATATCCCGCTTGAAGGAATCCGGCAATCATATTTTTGATATAAGGATTTATTTCATTGCGACTTGGTGCACACTGATCGGCCACACCCGTCGTACCATGTGCCCAGGCCACTATCGGCCAACCTTTCGCAGGAGGTGTTCCTTTTGGAGTGAAAAGCAGTGCCGTCGCTTGGGTTTCGTTATTATTGATACCTAACATCTTATAAGTCATAACCACGCTTTCATCGGCAACAGCTGTCAGGTCCGTTTCGGTATAAGCCACAGGCGTTGCTACAACCGGATTGTCGATATTATTCACGGGAATAGCGGGTTTGGATTCATAATAACGATTATCATCGCTATCATTACATGCAGTTAAAGCTATGCTTAGTGCGAGTAGAGAACCAGTCAATACATGACGTTTCATCGATCTTATCCTTGTCTTAATTATTATCTCTCATGATTTTAAAGTTTTATCTTTATCCGTTGATAAAACTAGAGAATAATTTCCCAAGTTATTTCATTAATTACAAGAGATTATTTTGTTATTTTTCTAATAAATAGCAATTTAATTTATGACCATTCCGACATGATAAATTTAAGTTCTGGAAATATTTACAGAAACTTTGAAAACTTTTATTTATAAGTGTAGATTACAAATGTTCTATATCAGTCAAAAAGTCTGCAATTAAAGTTAAAATCCGGCATTTCAACTGTCAGGATTGAAATAATAATGTTAGATTTTGATATCCACTTTTTTCAGGCATATTTCCGTCATGCAGGCTATCATTCTCGATACTGAAACTCATACCTTGAATGGTCAACCCATTGAAATTGCCTATGCGCCTATAGAGATCATAGACCATAAAATTAGTCTGGATAAAAGCCGACTGTTTGATCAGCTCTATAGCTGTGATGAACCGATTTCTTTTGCAGCCATGGCCGTGCATCATATTCTGCAATCTGATCTGGAAGGACAACCGCACTACAGCAGCTTTGAACTCCCGCAAGAAACTACTTATATCATAGGCCATAATATTGATTATGATATTCGTGCCCTAGAAAAATGTGGCGTCGATTCATCGAATATTAAAGCAATTTGTACCCTTACCCTCGCCCGCCGAGTTTGGCCAGATGCTGAGGCCCACAATATCTCTGCCCTGATTTATATGATCACCCGTGGCAGCGACCGTGCCCGTGAAATGATCCGTAAAGCGCATCGTGCTGATATGGATATTATTCTGACTGCGAATATCCTGATGCATATTGTGCATCACCTGAAAATCAGCAGTATTGAAGAACTATATGAAGCTTCTGAAGATGCGCGTATTCCACGTACCATCAATTTTGGCAAGCATCGTGGCACTGCGATTGCTGAACTGCCTGCTGACTATGTGCAATGGCTGCTTCGTCAGGAGGATCTCGATCCTTATCTGCGTAAGGCTTTAGAAAATACTGCAATTACAACTCTTTAATTTTAAGTAAATTTAACAGCATCTTCATATTAGTGTAATTTTCTAATATTAGCATCTACCTGAATTCTGTATATAAGGCATTCAGGTATGATGCGCTATTCAAAAACTGCAAAGGGTCTACATGTTCTTCAACATCGTAATGTCGAGCTTAATGCACGTCAAAGACGTCTTTTGGTTTTAATTGGCACTGAAGATTTTGATTTACTCACACCTCAGTTTAAAGCGCGTATTGCACCACATGATTTGCTGCAACAATTGTGTGATATAGGACTGATTGAAGTACAAGAGTTAGAGACTTCAAATGCAGCAGTCGGTACAGAGTCAGCACAAACTTCAGCGCCTGCTAATAACTCAGTAAAAGCCTCATTTCCACACTTTCCTGAATCAAATATTCAGACTTCAATCACCAGTCCTGCCCCATCTGCCGATCTTGAAGCGCCGATTACCACGACATTAGTTGCCACGACCCACGTGCCTGACGTACCTGCTGACATTACCTATATAGCACTCAACCAAGAACAGGTACGCAGCTTGATGCTAGACAGTTTAAAAAAATACTGTGGCTTATTGGCCAATCAACACATTCAAAATATTGCTCAGGCACCAGATATCAATGCCTTAAAAGTCTGTCAGGTGCAATGGTTGACACTTCTCCAGGAAAGCCGCATGCCTTCACAAGAGTTAAACCAACTGTTCAAGCAAATTAGCCATGCTTTATCCATGTTGCGTGCTCAGGCTTAAAACTCTTCATAGATTCAGTCTTTTTAAGTCTATCTTAAGTTTAAAGATGAATAAATCCGGCGAAAAAATTTTTCTATTTAATTGAAAAATATAATTTTAATTCATACAAAAGTAGTTTTATTCATTTACTTTCGACTATAGATGCATAGCTATATTAAGGATTTAAAGCCATATAGAATGTATTACTTTTTATTCTTCCCACGTTTATGCAACACTATCTTGAATTCGATGCCTTTGATAATCCCATGCAACTGAGCAAGGTGGGAAACTGGGTCATTACTTTTGTCAGTGCTGCCGATGAACTAGAACATATTCAGTTGGCGATCACGTATGTCTTGCCTCGCCAGATCAGTGATGCGCTGCAACCACGTCGCATACTGATTGAGAAAACTGCCTATGAACATCAATGGCTGATTCAGACGATTGAATGCTTTGACAGCAAGACCAATCAGGAAGTACAAATTGCAGCTGCAGATGCATTGGGACAACAGACGCTTCAGCAGATTCTGGAAGAATTTGGTCGTTATGATGTAAATGTCACATTAAAAGTTTTCTGAAATAATGCTTTTCTTAGAGCGTATTTTCGAAGAAATTAATTTAGATCATCTATATAGATAGTTTGATATTATTTAATATAAAAAAATGATAAAACTGAGCAATGATAGGAATTTATCCAATCTCTTTGAATTAAATTTATCAGTTTGTATTCTGCATCAAACAATTTGATAAAGAAGTGAACTAAGATATCAAAATCAAGCTCATCATTGGATGAGCTATATCTTTCTTTAAACGTCATAAAGCAGCTTAATGAATCCCGGATCCTTATTTAGCATCCAAAACACGATAGATGCAGTCGGTCTGCTCACTGGCAAATAACAGTTCAATTGTTGGTCTGATAATTTCATCATCCACTACAATATATTCGACTTGCTGTTCCAAACGCTGGGACGGATCACTATGCTGAGCACCGGCACGTAGTAATGCTTTTACATTCAGGGTTTTGCCATACTGGTTTTTGACTTGCACTTCAATTAAACCTTCTGTCATCGTCATACCTCCCTTTATTGGCATTATTAAATTTGCTTGTCTGAATTCTTATAACATAGTTATTTGAAAGGCTTTCAAACGAATATGTAAGATTTTTTAGCGAGCACCTTTTATCGACTATATATAGTCGCTAATGAAGAATGTGCTATACAAATAAAAGAATCGAAATTATTAATAACTCTCGCTTAAAATTTTGCATTAAAAAGCCCGCATCGCTGCGGGCTCTGTGTTGGATGGCTAGTGCTAGATTTATTGCCTGAACCTAAGTTCGAGCTCAACTAACTGTCATTGATCCGTCCAACTTATTGGTAGCGTCGTTTCGTTTTATGACCTACCATGAGTTCAATATAGCAGGATTTTTTTTACCTACAATACACTTTTACACTTCTAAAAGAAGACTTATACAATATTTAAATTGTGCTTTTTCAAAAGCAGATTAGAATATTTTGGCTGGATCAATAGAGCACTACAAACAACTCTATTCTTTTCAATCTCTATATCCTACCTATTTAAATTTTAATAAAAATATTCTTTATTTATGTGAAAAATGAATAATTTTAGCTAGATACAATTTTAAATCTTAAGTAAAAGAGTTCGCTATTAAGGCCATTGATTAGCCACTAAAAGTAATAGCGAAAACCAAATTGATAAGTAACCCCATTCAAGTCCAGATCATCACTCTTGCCAGAGACACATGCGCCATTCATACAAATCTTGGCATCACGGTTAAACATCCATTGATAACCAAAAGATCCAAATAAATCTGCTTCAGGAGCAATTTTATAACCGACTTCCAAGGCAACAGGAATTGTAAAATAATCCAATTCCAGATCGACTCGACCAAGATCTGCATCCGTTTCACTTTCATCTACCCAGCTCATTCCCAGACCTATAGAAATTGCTGAATAAAACTGATCATTTTCCAGAAATTTATTTTTTACCCCAATTGTAACTTGATTGTAATCAATATCTGAGCTTTGAAATTTGTATTCGGCCCATAAGCTGGTCGTCGGATGGGATTGATATTCACCATTAATAAACAGCCCATCGAATGATTCAGTACCCAAAAAGCTGTCTTACCCTATTTTTGAACCGGCGTAACCAAAAGCTAAAGAGTACTGACTTATTAGGTTTTCTTGAGCATAATAAGGTGTAGTCGTAATAACTGCTTTATCTTTTGGAGCAGGATTACCATATTGAATAGCTAAAGGTGTATTCGCTCCAGCAACTGAAGAAGCCCCAATCATTAACCCAATGGATAATAATTTTTTCATATCTATATCTCATTTTTATTGTGAGCATAAGATACTAATTTTTTTGATAGAAAAACTACTCAGCACATCTATTTATAGAAACAACAATTTATGAGATTAAACAAACTATAAATACAACAATGTAATTCACCCACTTTTATAGAATAAGAGGTCCAAGAGCATCTTCTACAGACATTACTACTTATATTTCCAAGAGGTAATTCCCGATGGCTAAACCAGATGAAGAACTGAATGAAGAGTTTCCAGAAGAAGAGTTAGATCCACAAGAGAAACAAGATCGAGAGATTCAACGCGGTCAGTTAGGCGTAGATCAAGACCCTCAGGTGAAAAGAGATCAAATACGTCAAAAACATCAGGATGAAGAGGAATAGAATCCATAATTTATTTTATAAATCTGGAATTGTTTTTTTAGTCTAATGAGGTAAGTGAATTAATAAAATGATGGTGCGCTCAGCGGGACTCGAACCCACGCCACAGGCTTCGGAGACCTGTACTCTATCCAGTTGAGCTATGAGCGCGCGATGCACATCATAACAAAAATTCGCATAAGGTAAAGCAACTATCTATAACTTCGTTATTTTTATGCCTATCCTTTATACAGTGTGCCAAAACAGCAACAGAGAATTCCGTGTGAATGACTTGGTTTATTTTGCAAGATCACTCACAATATCTCAACTTTTCACCATTTGAGATCTCTATGACTGATGCGCTGACATTAAGGGATTTGTCGAAGACCTATGGAAATGGTTTTCAGGCACTTAAAGGAATCAACTTAACTGTACCTGAAGGTGAATTCTATGCCCTGTTAGGACCTAATGGCGCGGGCAAGTCCACTACTATTGGTATTATCAGTTCATTAACAAGAAAGACCTCTGGAACTGTTGAGATTTTTGGTCACAATCTGGATACCCATCCTTCAGAAGCCAAACAATGTTTAGGCGTAGTACCCCAAGAATTTAACTTCGCCCAGTTTGAAAAGACCTTTGATATTCTGGTCACTCAAGCTGGTTATTACGGTATTTCTAAAAAAATTGCTCAAGCGCGTGCTGAAGAATATTTAAATAAACTGGGTCTTTGGGAAAAACGCGCTACTCAAGCTCGCATGCTTTCAGGTGGTATGAAACGTCGCCTGATGATCGCCCGTGCGATGATGCATGAACCAAAATTATTGATTCTGGATGAACCGACCGCCGGTGTGGATATCGAATTACGTCGTTCCATGTGGGATTTTCTTAATGAAATGAACAATAATGGTACTTCTATTATTTTGACGACTCATTATCTGGAAGAAGCAGAGATGTTGTGTCGTCGGATTGCGATTATCGACCGTGGTGTGATCAAAGAAGATACCACCATGAAGAACTTCCTGAATCAGCTTAATGAAGAATCCTTTATCTTCGATCTGGCTGCGCCTATTGAGCCATTAAATATTGAAATTATTGGTGTGAAATTTAATTTAGTTGATCCAATGACCCTAGAAGTGACACTGGATAAAGCTCATAGCATGAATGACCTGTTCCAGTTACTGGAATCTCAGAATATTCAAGTACGCAGTATGCGTAACAAGTCAAATCGCTTAGAAGAACTGTTTGTGAAAATGGTCGAGAAAAATCTGGATGGAGCTGCACAATGAATATAAATCAGCTCGGCGTCGCCTTATATACCATCGTTCATAAAGAAGTTCGCCGCTTTATGCGGATCTGGCCACAAACTCTACTGCCACCAGCAATTACCATGAGTCTATATTTCGTGATCTTCGGTAATCTGGTCGGTTCACGTATTGGGGAAATGGGCGGCTATAGCTATATGGAGTTTATTGTCCCCGGTCTGATCATGATGGCGGTGATTACCAACAGTTATGCCAACGTCTCCTCCAGCTTCTTTAGCTCAAAATTTCAAAAAAGTATTGAAGAGCTGATCATGAGCCCGGTACCTTTACATGCCATTTTATGGGGTTATGTATTGGGTGGGGTGATTCGTGGTTTGTTTGTAGCGATTATTGTCAGTGCCATGAGCCTGTTTTTTGCAGACCTTTATATTACTAACTGGTTTGTGACTATATATACAGTACTCATTACCTCGCTATTATTCTCTCTAGGCGGTTTTATTAATGCTGTCTATGCCAAATCTTTTGATGATATTTCGATCATCCCGACTTTTGTACTTACACCACTGACCTATTTAGGCGGTGTATTTTATGCGATTTCAGCCTTAAGTCCGTTCTGGCAAAATCTCTCTTTAGTTAACCCGATCGTGTATATGGTCAATGCGTTCCGTTTCGGCATTTTAGGTCATAGTGATGTCAATGTTTCCATTTCATTGGTCGTGATTACTTTCTGGTGTGCCGTGCTTTACGGTATTGCTTACTATTTATTGTCTCGTGGTTCAGGAATGCGTGAATAATGAGTGTAGAACATTCTCTCCTTGGTAAAGACACCAACTACCCAACAGAGTATCAACCCGATATTTTGTTCCCGATTTCCCGTGCACCTGCCCGTGAAAAATATGCCCATGTTGAAGCTATTCAGCAAGGTAAAGACTGGTGGCATGTATTTGAAATTTCTTGGTTAAATACTGCCGGCGTACCTCAAGTGGCAATTGGTCGAATTACCCTGCCAGCATTTTCCCCAAATCTCATTGAATCAAAATCTTTAAAGCTATATTTCAATAGTCTGAACTTTGCCAAGTTTGATTCGAAAGAGGCCTTTATTACAACTGTAGAAAAAGACCTCTCAAAAGCTGCCGGTGCTGAAATCACACTGGATCTTTTCTATGTTGATGAACTGGAAATTTCCAAGCCTGAAGGTATCTGTATTGATGACCTGACTCCGGAACGCCTGGAAAATCATCCAGATGCTTCTTTATTGTCTTTAGATCGGCACAGCGATGAAAATATCGAAGTGCAACTCTATTCACATTTATTGAGAAGTAACTGCCCAGTCACTGGACAACCGGACTGGGGTACAGTATTTATACGCTATCAGGGCAAAAAACCTTGTTATAAGAGTATTTTGGCTTATATTATTTCGTATCGTCAGCACAACGGTTTTCACGAACAATGCGTGGAACAGATGTTTGCCGATATCTGGCAAAATCTGAAACCGGAAAAGCTGATGGTATATGCGACCTATACACGCCGTGGTGGATTGGATATCAACCCTTGTCGTGTATCGGATTCCACATGGATGCCTCGCCCTATTCGTTTAGCGCGACAATAAAAAACATTGAGGTTTAAAAATGCCTTTTTTTGGTTTTATTCCTTCTGCAGAACTATTAAATACAATTCAGACTGCACAGAAAAATAAAAACTCGAGTGAACCGCTTTATCCACTGCGTGATAAAACTGCATTAATGATTAATGATGAAATTATTGATGCAATTCTCACGGAACTGGTACGCCGTTTTCCGGCAAGCGAAAAACGCGATACGGCAGAAAAATTGGCGGGCTATATCAAGTCTACTGTAGCAGTGTTACTCAAACAGTTACTGGGTAAAGCACCAAATGAAGTCGTCAAGGAGTCGATCGCTTTCTCTGAACGCAGCCTGTTTAAAGATCCGGAAGGAAATTTCCGTATTGGTGAACCTGTAGATGCCAATCTGGTCACCAATCTAAAACACCATTATGCAGAATTAAAAGCTGGCCAAAGTGTCGATAAACAAAGTCTCAGCAATTTGTACAAACAATTTGGTGAAGCGACTGTACGTTATTTTATGGTCGACTTTAATAAAACCTTAGATTTAGGCATGATCAAACGCAAGGCTGCTGATATTGGTGCTTCAGCAGTAATCAAGGCGATTAATATTGCAGCAGATAAAATCATCCTGAATTTAAATAAGGATGAATTGCAGGCAATGGCAGAATATCACGACACTTTATTCTTTACTGAATAAAGCCGCATATTTAATCAAAAAATGCAGATTAAGCCTGACTTCGGTCAGGCTTTTTTGTGGCTTAAGAAATAGCTTGTTACAGTTATTGTGAACTAAAATACAAAATGCTGAAAAAACAACCAACCTTTTCCTGTTTTTAAGGGAGTTTATATGACTCCTATTCATCAGAATGTTATCTTTAATATTGCCTTTAATGCCAGAAAATTGAGAAAAGTGAATTGATCTTTTTCATGGCACGATTCAAATGACATAGCCACAAACCTACCAAAAAATTGGAAATCATACTAAGATGTTGAAATCGAATTTTTATAAAAAATTGAAGCAGCTTTCGATCCTTGTCAGTGCATTCGGACTCAGTAGTTTAAGCCTGGCCAACGATTTTCAATATCATCCCTCTTATGCCAGTTTCAAGCAGAATACCATGCAGACCTATGGTCTAAGTGCTCAGCAAGTAGACAGTGCAATGACGGGAGCAAAAAATCTTCCAAATATTATCAATATCATGAATCGTCCAGGTGAAAGTAAGCCCTGGTATGCCTATAAGACCAATTTTCTGTCAGAAGGCACGATTCAACGTGGTGTACGTTTCAAGCAGCAATATGCTGCAACACTAAATCGCGCTGAGCAGCAGTTTGGTGTACCACAATCGATCATTCTGGGTATTTTGGGGGTAGAGACCGGTTTTGGCAGCAACAAGGGTTCATTTGTGACCCGTGATGCACTGGCAACTCTTGGCTTTGGTTATGAACGTCGTGCGCAATACTTCCAGGATGAACTGGCGGCATTGATCGCATGGTCATATAAGGATGGTGTGTCAGCATCCTCAATCGTCGGTTCTTATGCAGGTGCTGTCGGCTATCCGCAGTTTATGCCAAGTAATATTCCAAAGTATGGGGTCGACTATGATGGTAATGGCCATATCGATCTACGTAATTCTGCGGTAGATGCGATTGGTTCAATTGCAAACTATCTGGCTCAGAATGGCTGGCAACGAGATCAGCCAATTGCCTTTCCTGCCCGTTATAGCGGTTCGAATCCTGATTCTGTCATCGCCAAGGATCTCACACAGCCAACGCCTTATGGAGTAATCAAAACCCAAGGGATCAGTCCGATGAATCCGATTGTTCGTGTTGATGATCTTGATATGGTCAATGTCATTCAATTACAAGAAAATTACGGACCGATTTACTATATTACTTTTCCGAATTTTCAAGTGATTACCACGTACAATCGTAGTCGTATGTATGCCACTGCATTGTGGCTTTTAGGTACAGAAATTACGAACCGATAACAGTAAAAATTACTACATATTATTAAAGTCAAGATTTTTATTAAACAAAATGCCTAAATTTTAGGCATTTTTTACGCTTTGTTACAATATTGATTATTTTTTAATCACTCATTGTTTATTTTGCGTACTTTTTTTAACTATTTTAATTAAACACTAGACAGCCAGTTGCCAGCATGAATATTATCCAATTCGTTAAATGTAGTTGCATAAGTTAAATATCAGGCATGTTTATAGGGTTATCAGCTACTTAGGTCCAATCTAATGAAACATGCTGTTAGGAGTTGATTCAATGCATTCTTCTTTTCTGAAGTATTTTATGGCCATCGCCGCGACCGTTACCCTAACGCAATCGCAAGCAGATATGGTTCAGTCATCATCATTCAATAATGATCATGACAATTCGCGTCTTGCAGCGCGTGTATTAAACAAAGAAGCTCAAAGCTTCAATTCAAATTTCACAAATTTGAACAGCCTTTCAATCACTGAGCGTTCTGGCGATAAAGTTCGTCGTCAAACTATTGCAGCAAAAATTGCAATTCCTGCAGAAGAGCCTTCAGTGATTGAGAAACTGAACAATGTTGCTTCAAACACAGTTCGTAAATTCAGTCAGACAGGTACAGCATCTTGGTATGGTCGTCAGTTCCATGGCCGTAAAACTGCCAGTGGTGAAACATTCGATATGAATGCAATGACTGCTGCACACCGTAGCCTGCCATTAAACTGCTTTATCCGCGTGACTAACAAAAACAATGGTAAGAGTGTTGTTGTGAAGGTGAATGACCGTGGTCCATTCCATGGCAACCGTGTTCTAGATTTATCTTACGGTGCTGCTAAACAGCTTGGTATTACCAATGCTGGTACTGCACATGTCAATATTGAGCGTGTAGATGGTCCAAACTCATAAGATTTGACCGCTCTACATTTAACTCAAAAGCCACAGTCATGTGGCTTTTTTATTTGGTGATGTAGAGCAAGCATTCGACTTGCTTTTATCCTTAATACTGTCGATGTTATTCCATTCAGGTATAAGCTTTCTCTAACCCTTATCAACCCACTATCGATTTCATTTTGACCATACCTCCAAACTGTTTTATATTTTGAAAACCGACAGTACGTTCATGGATGGGAGCGATAGAATGAAAACAATATCCGAATGGTTAGATGAATATAGTGAAAGTCATCAAAACAAAACCAACAAACTGATCCATTGGGTCTGCGTGCCTACCATCTATTTTTCCATTATTGGCATCATGGCGCACTTTAGCGCTTTACTGACTGCTCTGCTCCTGGTTCTGGCTTTTGTGTTTTATGCACGTTTAGACATCGTACTGGCTGTAGCAATGGCAGCGCTAACCCTGATGATGGCTTGGTTCATCTGGGTTTTACCTGTAGGTATCGGCTTCTTTATTGCCTTGTTTGTTTTTGCCTGGATTGGGCAATTTTATGGACATAAAGTTGAAGGTAAAAAGCCTTCTTTCTTCAAAGACCTTCAATTCCTTCTCATTGGCCCGTTATGGTGCATGGATGCCTATTTAGGCAAAGTCCTACCTAAATGGAAATCTCGTCAATCTGAGGCAATACAGTGCGCTTAAAGCGTATGTAATATCATTACATTTATAAAACCAAGGAAAATTCCCTTATTGATAGGTTTTTCCTTGGTGTTTTAACCAACCACTGATGTGCTTATTGGATGGATCATGATGGGTCCAATGAATCACCCCACCTTTGTCGCTATATTCATACTCACCAAAAAACACAACCTGGTCACCATTTTGAATATTCTGGATGCGTGGCGCCAGATCAATATTGTGCGCAACTAATACAGTTTGACCAGTGGATAATTCCAGAATAAATTTCTGATGACGGGAACCTTCATTATCATCTTTCAATAACACTACCACCTTACCACTCGCTTGAACCTGAAGATCACTTTGTCTGTGCTGGTAAGCTTGCTCTATACGCTGGGTATCATCAGAAAGCTTATGCGTACTTTTTTGAACATTAGTCTGCTCTTGAAGCGCAATTTCTGCTGAAGGTATAAAAGTATTGGTCTGTTGTTTAGATTCTGATAAATCCAGACCTAAATAAGCAGCCACCAAAAGTGCAATGACAGCCCCGATCCCTATATTGGTTTTATTTGCCATAATTCCTCCTTGATTATTCTTTATTTAGTCATAAAAAAAGCCCCATTCGGGGCTTTTTTCTAATCCGTTACCGAATTATTTTGCAGCAGCCTGAGCAGCAGCAACTTCTTCAGCGAAAGAAAGCTCAGCTTTCTTCTCGATACCTTCACCCACTTCGAAACGAACGAAGTTAGCAACAGTAGTACCAGTCGCTTTAAGAACTTCAGCAACTTTCTTGTCGTTGTCGATTACGTATTGTTGACGCTCAAGAACAACTTCGTTCAGGTATTTCTCAACAGAACCTACAACCATTTTCTCAACAATGTTTGCTGGTTTGCCAGATTCAAGTGCTTTTGCTTCAGCGATTTCTTTTTCTTTCGCGATAAGGTCAGCAGGAACTTGTTCAGCGTTTACAGCAACCGGGTTGAATGCAGCAATGTGCATTGCCAAGCCTTTACCTGTTTCAGCATCACCTGAGTAAGATACAACAACACCGATACGAAGACCGTGTTTGTAAACAGCAAGGTTTTCACCTTCAACAATTTTCGCACGACGTACTTGGATGTTTTCACCGATTTTTTGAACTAGCGCAATACGAGCTTCTTCTACAGTAGCGCCATCTTCAAGTTTAAGTTCAGCGATTTTAGCAGCATCAGTTTCGTTTGCAGCAAGTGCAGCAGCAGCAACTTTCGCAGAGAAACCAGCAAAGTTTTCGTCTTTAGCAACGAAGTCAGTTTGGCAGTTTACTTCTAGAAGGATTGCTTTATTGCCTTCTTGAGCAATTGTGATCGCGCCGTCAGCAGCAATGTTACCAGCTTTTTTAGCTGCTTTTGCTTGACCAGATTTACGAAGGTTGTCGATCGCTAATTCGATGTCACCACCAGCTTCTGTCAAAGCTTTTTTACATTCCATCATTGCTAGACCAGTACGATCACGCAGTTCTTTAACCATGCTTGCTGTAACTGCAGTCATGTTTATCTCCTAAATTCGGTAGAAAATGAATTCTTTTTAGAACAGAAACGGCCCAGAGGATTCTCATGGGCCGCCTGCATACATAACGCTTACTTTGCCACCATCACGTGTCGCAAAAATGACAAGCTAGCGTCTAACGCATTAAGCCTCAGAAGCAGGAGCTTCTTCTGCTTTAGCTTGTGCATTTGCTTGTGATTGAGCATATTCTTTACCAGCAAGAATCGCATCAGCCATAGCAGAAGCATAAAGTGTTACTGCACGGATCGCATCGTCGTTACCCGGAATAACGTAGTCTACGTTGTCTGGGTTAGAGTTAGTATCAACGATACCGATTACAGGAATACCAAGGTTTTTAGCTTCTTTGATTGCAATCGCTTCGTGATCAACATCGATTACGAATAATGCGTCAGGTAAACCACCCATGTTTTTAACGCCGCCTAAAGCACGTTCAAGTTTTTCCATCTCACGGCTACGTTCTAAAGCTTCACGTTTAGTAAGTTTAGCGAAAGTACCGTCTTGAGATTGAGTTTGAAGGTCTTTTAAACGGTTGATAGATTGGCGAAGAGTTTTCCAGTTCGTCAACATACCACCTAACCAACGGTGATCTACGTATGGTTGACCAGCGCGTTGAGCTTGTTCACGGATGATTGCAGAAGCAGCACGTTTAGTACCAACGAACAAAACTTTGTTCTTTTTGCTAGCCAGTTGGTTAGCGAAGTTCAAAGCATCATTTAACGCAGGAACAGTGTGCTCAAGGTTGATGATGTGAATTTTGTTACGCGCGCCAAAGATGTATTGACGCATTTTTGGGTTCCAGAAACGAGTTTGGTGACCAAAGTGCGCACCAGCTTGTAGAAGGTCGCGCATGCTTACGTTGTAATCTGCCATTTTCTTTACCTTAAAGTTTGGGTTAGGCCTCCATATATCCGCATTCTCCACCCTTGCGGGCACCCAGAGTAATGTGACGATATATGTGCGGATTTTTAATACACCATTCAATCAGCCTCGCAAATATATTCACGAAAAAGCATTTGATAAAATGGGCGGCTATTTATACCATAGTCACATACAAATTTCCAAAAGTTTTTAGAGATCATGAACACTACTTATCAAGCTCCCCGTCGTTTAATCAAATCCGCAGAAGATATCGAAAAGATGCGTATCGCTGGACGACTGGCTGCAGAAGTGTTGGATATGATCAAACCGCATATCAAACCCGGCGTAACAACACTGGAATTGGATACGATTTGTCATGACTATATTGTAAATGTGCAGAATGCCATTCCTGCATGTTTAGGTTATGGTGCAGCGCCTGGCCGCCCTGCTTTCCAGCATACAATCTGTACATCTGTAAACCATGTGGTCTGTCACGGGATCCCATCTGAAAACAAGATCCTGAAAAAAGGCGATATTTTAAATATTGATGTCACTGTCATCAAAGATGGTTTCCATGGGGATACCAATATGATGTACATCGTGGGTGGTGAAACTTCAATTTTAGCAAACCGTCTATGTAAAGTCGCTCAAGAAGCTATGTATCGTGGTATGGCGGTAGTGAAACCAGGTGCAACGATTGGTGATATTGGTCATGCGATTCAAAAATATGTTGAATCTGAACGTTTTAGCGTTGTTCGTGAATATTGTGGCCACGGAATCGGCACAACTTTCCATGATGAACCGCAGGTGCTGCACTATGGTCAGCCAGATACCGGTATGGTGCTTGAAGAAGGTATGACTTTTACGATTGAACCAATGGTAAATGCTGGTGTTTGGCAAACCAAACTGCTGGGTGATAAATGGACTGTGGTCACTAAAGACCATAAATTATCAGCTCAATATGAGCACACTCTTTTAGTAACAAAAAATGGCATTGAAGTGCTGACTGCTCGTCCTGAAGAAGATTTGTCACGTTTTAGTGCATAATAACAACACTTCCTCATATAAATGGTCACTTTAAAGTGGCCATTTTTAGTTTATATTTCCCCTATTATTCTCATTCTCAAAGCATATTCTTAGTTCCCGTCTATCTAAACTATCTATCGATGTTCAAGATAAGGTTGCACTGATTCAGCATTTTTTTCGTATATTTTTCCAAATTCTTTTGCCCAATGTGCACCATTTTAGGCTAAGATAATGTGCTTTTTATTTTTTAATCCCTATAAGAAGGAATACTGCCGTGGACGTACGTCTCTCTGATCGTGTGAATGCCATCAAACCGTCCCCTACGCTTGCTGTGACAAACAAGGCTGCTGAACTGAAAGCTGCTGGTCACAACGTTATTGGTTTGGGCGCAGGTGAGCCAGATTTTGATACCCCTCAACACATCAAAGATGCAGCAATTGCAGCAATTAACAACGGTTTCACCAAATACACCGCTGTTGATGGTACGCCAGGTCTTAAAAAAGCAATTATTGCTAAATTAAAACGTGACAATAACCTTGATTATCAAGCGAACCAAATCCTGGTTTCTTGTGGTGGTAAACAGTCTTTCTTTAACTTGGCACTTGCTTTGTTAAACAAAGGTGATGAAGTGATCATCCCTGCTCCATTCTGGGTAAGCTATCCAGACATGGTGATCATTGCTGAAGGCACACCAGTAATCGTGAAATGTGGTGAAGAACAACGTTTCAAAATTACTCCTGAGCAATTAGAAGCTGCGATCACTGACAAAACTCGTCTAGTGGTATTAAACAGTCCTTCTAACCCGACTGGCATGATCTACACTAAAGCTGAATTAGAAGCTTTAGCAACAGTACTGCGTAAATACCCAGAAGTATTCATCGCATCTGATGACATGTACGAACCAATCCGTTGGGAAGATGAATTCTACAACATCGCAACTGTTGCGCCTGACCTTTACGACCGCACTATCGTATTAAACGGTGTGTCTAAAGCCTATGCAATGACAGGCTGGCGTATCGGCTATGCAGCAGGTCCTGCTAAACTGATCGGTGCGATGAAAAAAATCCAGTCTCAATCAACTTCTAACCCAACTTCTATTTCACAAGTTGCTGCAGAAGCTGCATTGAATGGTCCTCAAGACGTTCTTGTACCAATGGTTGAAGCGTTCAAACGTCGTCATGACCTAGTTGTGAATGGCTTGAATGACATTAAAGGTATTTCTTGTCTACCTGCTGATGGTGCATTCTATGCATACGCAAACATCAAACCATTGATTCGTGCGAAAGGTCTGAACTCTTGCACAGAATTCTCTGCTTGGTTATTAGAAGAAACTGGCGTTGCAGTCGTTCCTGGCGATGCATTCGGTCTAGGTGGTTTCATGCGTATCTCTTACGCAACTGCTGACGAAGTATTAGTTGATGCACTTGCACGTATCAAAAAAGCTGCTGATTCTATCGAAGGCGTTGATGAGGCGATTGCTTCGATCGAAGCTGAAAAAGCTGCGAAATAATCTAATTGATTAGATAAAAAAACCCGCGATCATCGCGGGTTTTTTTATGCAGTTTGTAGATGCTTACGGTATTTAAGTGCCAAACAAAGCAAACACATCAATGCGGCAAAGGTATAGGAAATAGCCAGCATCCACCAGAAACCACTTATTCCCGAAACATCCAGATTGAGATTGAAGAGCGACACTGGATGATAAGCCAAATACCAGCCTCCGCCCAATCCACCTAATAGCAGTACACCACTAAAAATAAACATGGGGAAGATCACCACTTTCCAGCAGCGTAGCATATTGACGCTAATCACCAGAATCGCATCAAAAATATGCATCCAGCATAATAAGAACATCAATGCCAGACTCACCGTAAGCACATCCGTATGATCACTAAATAGCGCCACAATCGGTTTCTGAAAAATTGCGATCAAGACCGCCAGAACAACTGCGCTTGCAACCACCACACGTAACGCTTTAAAAGTTAAAGCCCAGGCAGATTGCACTTGATTTGCACCAATCCTAGTAGAGACCAGAATGCTAAAGGCAGAGCTCATCGAAAATGGCACCATAAACAGCAGGCCAGCCAAACCCCTCGCTACTTGATGCGCATTCACCATTATCTCCCCCAAAGGCAAGATCAATAATGCAATCGCACTAATTGTAAAGACATCAATAAATACGACAATTGCTGAGGGTAAGCCGATTCTTAAAATTTTTAGCAAAGTCTTAAAATGGAAAAATTGTCCCGACCAGTGCACACGCAACTGCTTTTCCAGAAATATCAGGTAATAGACCACTAATAGTGCCCATTGAACAGTCAGATGAGCAATAAAAGCTCCCTCAACCCCATAGGCGGGCACATAACCCTGAATCCCAAAAATCAGGCAATAAGCCAAACTCACTTTGAATATCAGATAAAAAATATTGGCATAGAATACACGCTTCGCCTGACCACAGGCTTGCGTTAAAATATATAAAATACGCACTAACAAATGTGCTGGAAGCGTCCAAGCCAGTAACCATAAACAAGGTTGAATCAAAGCCTGTAATGCACTATCTGCTTTTAATAAATGCAGCAATGGATCCGCATGAGTCAATAACCATCCTGCAAAGACAGACAGGACACCGACAATAAGGATGCTCTGTTTCAGGATTTTTTGAATATCATCAAAAGCACGTCGCCCATATGCTTCAGCAAGTTCCTGCATCATACCCTGCAAGATCCCCGTCCCCGAAACAAATAATAAAGAATAAATAGATAAACACACAGCCATAGCAGCCACATGTTGCGGTGAGTAATGAGACAGGAAAATCATGTCAAATATTCCGGCCAACATTATGATGCTATTACTCAAAAAAATAGGCACCCAAAGATGCAAAAACTGTTTCATTGCAAAATCACTCTATTCTTAATTTTTTTCTCGGGTTTTATTTTTAAACTGAATTATTTAAAACTGAGATATACAGTGGAAATCACATACAATCCTTGTGCCATAAATCTTTATATTTATTGATTTTTATAAAAAAGTTCAGTCTCTATCTTCAGTTCGCTTATAGAAAATAATAATTTTTTAAGCTCAGAAATTATGAGTTTTTCATTCTAATGTTTAACAATTTAATAAAAAGAAAGAATGATCACAACATGAAAAGTAGAACGCTATTTGAAATACGAACCTGCTAATCACTATTTTCATCAGATAAAATCACCAGACTTGCTCTTCCTTTATCTGATTATATTTATTTCAGGAATCAGGTTGCTGAAACATGGCAATGACCTCAGCTTCTGTCATTTTTTTGGTTTGATTGTTAAATGAATAAAATGCTGGCTGATGATCTATATAAATTTCTAAATTGAAATCCAGATCCTCTGGCAGTTGCTCCAAAGTAAATACATTAATATTGGCAAAGGAATGATCTTTGGTCCGCCAGAAAATAAAAGTATCACAGGCATTGCAAAAACCACGCTCTGCCCATTCAGAAGTACTTGCAACAGATAAATGCTGCTGATCAATAAAGTGAATATTTTCTATATCAATCGACATGAAAGGCCCACTTGTGTGGCGGCACATGGAACAATGACAGGCGGCCACTTCATAACTTCTAAGCTGAACTTCAAATCGAGTCACACCGCATAAACATCTCGCTTTCATGATTATTCTTCCTCGGTATTATTATTTTACCGGATTCATTATAAGTAAAAGGCTTTGTACATTTCCTCATACAATTTTTTATTGCTGATCGAAGCACCATCTGCCTAAACTTGTCATTCAAATCCAGTATTTAAAATAATAAGGACAAGCTATGAATCTCAAGAATCTTTCAGGTTTGCAGATTATGCAAGAGATGCTTAAGGGCGACCTACCTATGCCTTCTATGGCAACCACTATTCCCATGTCTGCAAGCGAAGTCGAACCGGGACACGTGACCTTTGTTGTAAAAGCTGATGAACGCCATCTGAATCCTATGGGAGGTATACATGGCGGTTTTGCTGCAACTGTTTTAGATACGGTAACAGGCTGCGCGATTCATACTTTACTTGAAGCCGGTGTCGGTTATGGCACAATTGATCTGAATGTAAAAATGTGCCGTCCAATTCCTCACAACCAAGAACTAAAAGCAATCGGAAAATCAATTAATCTCAGTAAAAATCTAGGCATTTCTGAGGGTCAAATTCTGGATGACGAAGGCCGTATTTATGCCCATGCCACAGCAACCTGCATGATTTTTCTCAATTCCGACCATTAACGTGTTTAAGGCTTAAAGTACGCCCCATTTCCCTTGCGGTGCTTTTACCAGTTTCGGCTGGGTCAATGCCCGATATTCGAAATAATGCTTAGAAACATTCGCTACACTCAGTACCTGAGTTTCTTTAGCAGAAGCTTGCCACACTTTAGACTGGTTCGATCCGGTCAGAAGATTGCCAGCAAGCTCATAAATATAAAGATCTTTTTTCTGAGCTTCAGGCATGTTCAGAAAAATCTCAAAACTAAATTGGCGTTCTTTTTCGACCAGCCACTTTTCTGCAAACCATAGTTGCAACAAGTCACCCAGATATAACTGTTTAGTCGCTAAGGGCCATAAACGGATTTCTGCACCAGCCACAGGGGTAAAGTATTGAGCAGAATCTTGAATAATTTCGAGATAATGATCTTGATAAAAAGACAGTTGAGAGAAAATTTGAGGGATAGTGAGCGTATTCATTCGCTTTCTCCGGTTTAGCCATTTTTGTGCTGGCAAGTAGGTTTAAATCCACACTGTTTGACCATTTGGTCAAACGACTTTATGTTTTCAATCTAGCAAGTGAAATTTGTTCTGACAAGCATTTTTTAAGAAATTAATGCAATCGTTTAAATTAAAATCAGATAAGTGCAATTTGTAATAAATATGACAGTTTTTGCTTGACCCTTGATGAAATCTCTCTATAATCGCATTCAGATTCTCCCATAGCTCAGTCGGTAGAGCGACGGACTGTTAATCCGCAGGTCCCTGGTTCGAGCCCAGGTGGGAGAGCCAAATTCAAGAAAGCCCGCAGCATTAAAGCGGGCTTTTTTATTGCCTGAAATTTCATTTATAAAATGATTCGATTCTTCTTTTCTCTTATATATTCTTACTCTGCCCTTTTATTTACCTAGGGCGTGTCCTCATTTGAA
>NZ_DJBE01000012.1:0-7082 GCF_002429925.1 Acinetobacter sp. UBA5984 | reverse complement strand
TAGACATCTTGTGATGATCAGGGAAAGATGTCTTGATACAGCATACAGCCAGAATGAACTTGCCGAGGTCAGCTCAACCATGTCGAATAATAATGATATTGAACTGTCAAATTCAGATGATTGTGAAAAGTATATCAATCAGTTCATACAGGAAGTTCCTTTACGGCGTGCGGAAATCGGGCAGGGAACCGTCATTAAACGCGCCTTGCCGAGTCGGCATAAACGCATGATTGGCGCCTGGTGTTTTCTGGATCATGCCGGTCCCACTCAATTTCCTCAGGGAGATGGTCTGGATATCGGACCGCATCCGCATATTGGCCTGCAAACTTTTACCTGGATGATTGAAGGCACCATGATGCATAGTGACAGTCTGGGTAACCGGCAATTGATCCGGCCGAAACAGGTTAATCTGATGACTTCAGGCTATGGCATTTCGCATACAGAGGTTTCACCGGAAACTGAAACCAAAATGCATGCAGCACAGCTCTGGATCGCCCTTCCTGATGACAAGATCAATATGGCTCCGACGTTCGATCATTATCCGGAATTACCTGTGATCGAAGAACAGGGCATTCAATATACGGTCCTGGTCGGGGAATTTCTGGATACACTATTACCAGTTAAGGTTCATACCGAACTTTTGGGGGTGGATCTATTCGCTGCTGAAAGTACCCGTGCCCGTCTGAGTTTAGATCCAAGATTTGAATATGGTTTTATGGCCCTTGAGGGGCTGGCAAGTATTAATGGGCATGAACTGACTGAAGATAATATGGTGATTCTTGAACCCGGATTACAGCATGTGGATGTCGAAATTCATGCCGGTGGACGAGTCCTGCTGATTGGTGGAGAGCCGTTTGAAAGCCCTATTTTATTGTGGTGGAATCTGGTGGGTCGTGATGTGGAAGAACTTAAGCTGGCCCGTGAACAGTGGATGATGGGACACCCGCGTTTTGGCACCATTCCAAGCTATGATGGCCCACGTATGGAAGCACCTGCATTTCCGGAACATATGCGAGCTTCCAAATAACTTTTACATAATTATAAGAACAAAGGATCAGTATGGCCCGAATCGCAATTGCCAAAATACAGAGCTTAACCATACCGTGGCAGGGAGAAATCAGTCATGGCCAGCATCATTACCTGACTGATAAACCTGAATCCTTCGGCGGGCAGGATGCAGGTCCTGCACCTTATGATCTGCTTTTGGGCAGTCTGATCTCTTGCACCATGGTTACGTTGCGCATGTATGCCAAACATAAGGACATTGAACTGGGCGACTTTCAGGTTGAAGCAGAATTTTTTGCCCATAAAGAAGGGCAGGAATGGATTGAACGACGCTTAAGTTTCGATATTACTCATGATTCGGCTTTGCAGCAGAAAATTCTGGAGATTTGTGCCAAAACCCCGGTGACCAAAACCCTGTTACGCAGTCTGGAGATTCGCACTAGCCTGATTTAAGCTAAAGAGGGTACGCTATATCCGGTAGGGAAAATGTAAGTAGACTAATAAACTATTTAATCAGATCTGGACTTTTTGCTATGCTCACGCAGTAATAACAATAAAATCATGAGTCCAATATGCGTGTTTTACATCATCTCGAACAATCAAGATCATTTCGAATCATGTGGGCCTTGGAAGAGCTGGAACTTGATTATGAGATCAAGTATTACAAACGCCTGCCAAACTATTCTGCTCCGCCTTCTTTGAAACAGGTTCATTCTCTGGGTAAAGCCCCGATTCTGGAAGATCAGAATCTGGTACTGGCTGAGTCTGCCGCCATTCTGGAGTATCTCCAAGAAACCTATGATTCGACCCATCAGTTTCAGCCGATCAGTGCCGAGAACAAGGCGCAATACCGTTACTGGATGCATTATGCAGAAGGGTCTTTGATGCCTTTGCTGGTCATGCAACTGGTGATGACTAAAGTTCCTGAGCAAGTGCCATTTTTAGTTCGTCCGGTTGCTAAAACAATTTGTGAAGGAGTGAAAAAGCAGTTTGTACAAAGCCGTCTAAAAGACCATATCCAGTTTCTGGAAGATCATTTAAGCCAGCATGAATATTTTGCCGGTCGTTTCAGTTTTGCGGATATTCAGATGAGCTTCCCACTCGAAGCCATGCAAAGCCGTACTGGTAAAAGTTATCCGGCGATTCAAGCCTATCTGGAACGGATCTCGCATCGAGCAGCTTATTTCCGGGCCTTATCCAAAGAGCAGGCATTAAAGTCTTAAAGCCTTCGCTAAAAAAGAAAAGGTGCGACTTGCACCTTTTTTTATTTTTGAATCAGTCTGGGAAACTGAGACGTTCTTTAGGGAAAATCACTTTAAAGGTGGATCCCTGATTTTCACGGGAGTCAATTTCGAGCTGGGCCTGATGTTGCATCAGTACATGCTTCACAATTGCCAGACCCAGGCCTGTGCCACCAGAACGGCGGCTACGGTCAGAATCTACCCGGTAGAAACGTTCGGTCAAACGTGGCAAGTGTTTAGGATCAATCCCAATCCCGGTATCTTCTACGACAAAATAGGCCGATTCACCATCATCATGCCAGCCCATGGTGACGGTTCCACCTTTAGGCGTGTACTTGATGGCATTGGTAATCAGGTTACTGAAGGCACTGGCAATTTCCATATCTGAGCCGATCAGGTCACAGTGACTGTCAATATCCAGATTTAGGGTATGGCCATAATCCACGTTATAGGCTTGCGCATCATCAAACAGTTGGTTCATCAGATTCGGCATGTCAATAATCTGGTTCTTGGCAATATTCTTGTCATTTTCCAGACGGGATAGCAGTAACAGGTCATTCACCAGTGCATTCATGCGACGGGTCTGAGACTGCATCTGGTCAAAGGCGCGTTTCCAGCGCGGGCTAATATCTTCCTGATCGGTAAAGGTTTCGATATAGCCGCTGAGCACAGTTAAAGGTGTACGCAGTTCGTGCGAAATATTATCGACGAAGTCCTTACGCATCTGTTCCAGATTATGCATCCGGGTCACATCATAAGCGACCAGTAAGCGGCTTTCACCGCCAAAACGGGTCATTTTGATTTGCACATAATGATCTTCGAATATCGAAGACTTCATTTTAAGACCATCAGGTGCATCATCAATATGATGATAGTAATCAATGAAATTTGGCTGACGTAACAAACTCAGGATATTACGGCCGCGATCTTCCTGACCAATCCCTAGTAAACGTCCTGCCGCTGGATTCCACCATTCAATCTGCTGGTTTTCATCAATCAGCACTACGGCTTCTTGAAGGGCAACTAGCGAGGATTGTGCACGGTCAATCAGCTCGACCATTTCAGCCTGAACAACGCGTTCCTGACGCTGGGCCCGATAAACATTGAACAGTAAAGCGCCCCAGATTCCGTTGATATTTGGCGGTACATCATAGGGACGGTTCGAGATCCATTCATTGACCAGGTAGAGTGAACGCAACTGTGTACCAAAGAAGGCAACAAAGGCCAGAACGATACAGATCCAGAAATAACCGATGCCTAGGCCAATACAACTGGCAATTACCAGGAAGAGAAGAAGGAGACGTAAATCTTGCTTGGCAAAATCCCATAAGCTGCTGTAACGAAATCTTTTGTGCTCGTGTGACAGTTCGGGAACAGGATAGGGCTCATACATAAAACGAGATTTACCTAAAAACAATTAACCGAGTGCAACATCGACACGGGTCGAGAAACGGTAACCGGTGCCACGCACAGTTTGTACATAGCGGTCAGCGCCATAAGGTTCGAGTACCTTGCGCAGGCGACGGATATGCACATCAATGGTCCGGTCTTCAATATAGACGTTGCCACCCCAAACCTGATCCAGCAACTGCGCACGGGTATAAGCACGTTCCGGATGGGTCATGAAAAATGCCAAGAGACGATATTCAGTGGGTCCCATGTCCAGTATAGTATTGCCAAAATTCACACGTTTACTGACTGGATCTAATACCAATCCATTAGCATCAATGGATTTTTCACCACTGAGGGCATTGGAGCGACGTAAAACAGCTTTAATACGTGAAACCAGCTCACGGGTCGAAAACGGCTTGGTCATATAGTCATCGGCACCGGCGTCCAGTCCCTGAACTTTATGATCTTCTTCACCACGCGCAGTCAGCATGATGACAGGAATTTCGGACAGGTTTTCATCACGTTTCAAACGACGACATAGATCGACACCACTGACGCCACCCGGCATCATCCAGTCCAGCAAAATCAATGCTGGACGCTGGTCCACAATCATTTGATGAGCCTGCTTGGCATCTTCTGCCTGTAAACATTGAAAGCCTGCCATATCCAGAGAAGTGTGGATCATTTCACGAATCGGCAGTTCATCATCAACAATTAGAATGTAGTCATCTTTCACAGCGCAATACCCTATTTCATGCAAACGGTGGACCGTTTTATATTTATGACAGGCTTATTACAAAGATTAATTATGACAGTATCATTGCAGAATAGGTAGTTCTGGGACTTTTTGCAAAGATTTGTCACAATTTAAGCTGTTATTTTATAAGAGGGTGTTAATTCAAAGGCTTGTAGATCACTTACAAGTAAATCTATCTGGAACTTATCTTGATTTAAAAATTATTTAACCGGATCCGCTGGTTTTTCTGTACCCAAAGTGTCTAATAAAGCAAAGAACACCAGACTACAGGAAGACAGAATTTCTTCCAGTGACTGTTTAAAGCCGCTCATGACCCAGCGAATCGCAATCTGGGTGACATAACCATTAAGTCCGGTCGAGACCAGGGAAATCTCTCGTTCAGAACGATTCAGGTTTGGCATCATCAGCATGACAAAGGCCTGAATCATACGGTCGAAACGGCCCATGGTTTCATGAATCGTGGCCTGATTATGCAGTTCCTGAACCAGCATCGCATCGATATAAATAATTCGTGCCATACCCGGATTGTCACGTAAGGTCGTTAGCAAGGCAGTCAGACCGGCTTCGATCATTTTCTTTGGATCAGAAGAGGCTTGCATCATGGCCTGCATGACATTCTGCTGTAACTGGTCAATCAGCTTGAGGAAAATAGTCTGGAACAGATGTTCGCTTTTCTTAAAGGATTCATAAAAATAACGTTCAGTCAGTTTGGCTTCGTTACAGATATCCTTCACTGTGACTGAAAAGAAACCATGACGGCCATAAGCCTCGATTCCGGCCTCAATCAGCTTTTCACGACGCGCCTGCTGACGTTCAGCCATGGAAAGTCCTTTAAACTGGCGTTCTTTACTTTTACTTGCTAGTTTTTGCCCTGAATTTACTGCATCCGTCATAAAGACCATAGACTCATGTGCTTGAGATTTTAAGTATCTTATCAATAAATCCGGCTTTGACCTATGCTGAAATTCAAACCTGAAAATTGGCCCGTAGAGACATGCTGGAATTATTGACAATAAGGATTGTCAAAACTATATTGAAACGGTGTGCTGTATCCCTATGCGACAGAAAAACAGGCTGTCATGGAAGGGCAGTGTTTTAATCAAGGAAATTCAATGAAAAATTTTAATAATAAAGTCGCGGCCATTACTGGTGCAGGTTCAGGTATCGGTCAACAACTTGCGGTGCTTTTAGCAAAGCAGGGCTGTCATTTAGCACTCAGTGATGTGAATGAACAGGGCCTGGCTAAAACCGTTGAGCTGCTGAAAGGTACTGATGTTCGTGTCACAACCAAAAAGGTCAATGTGGCTAATCTGGAAGAAATGCACGCTTGGGCCGCTGAGGTCGAGAAAGATTATGGCAGCGTGAATATGATCTTTAACAATGCTGGTGTAGCTCTTAGTTCTACCGTAGAAGGTGCTAGCTATGAAGAGCTGGAATGGATCGTCGGGATTAACTTCTGGGGTGTAGTTTATGGCACCAAAGAGTTTCTGCCTTTAATCAAGAAAACCGGTGATGGTCATGTCATCAATATTTCCAGCCTGTTTGGTTTAACTGCCCAGCCAACCCAGTCTGCTTATAATGCCACTAAATTCGCTGTGCGTGGTTTTACCGAATCCTTGCGTCAGGAACTGGATATGGAAAACTGCGGCGTAAGCGCACTCTGTGTACACCCAGGCGGAATCCGCACCAATATCGCCATTGCAGCGAAAATGAATGACAGCATTCGTAGTCTGGGAATGCATCCGGAAAAATCTGCACAGAATTTCAATAAGCTGCTGCGTTGCCCACCGGAAGAAGCAGCCCGTCAAATTTTGGACGCGGTACAAAAAGACAAACGCCGTCTGCTGATTGGAAATGATGCCAAAACGATTGATTTAATTCAGCGCCTCATGCCAACTGGCTATCAGAAAGTCACGGCTTTAGCTACCCGCCTCGGCAAGCAGAAGAAAAAGTCAGCTTAAAACACTCTGATCAAAGCCCGCCTAAGCGGGTTTTTTTATGCCCGAAAACTTAAGCAGCTAAAGTATTTTATAAATCAAAAATGGTGCATAAGAACGTCAATAAATTGGCAGCGTTAGATAAGCCGATTCGGCATGATGATTTCACAGACCGAAGGTCGACATAATTATAGATAAAGGAAATGATCATGGCTTATGAATATAAACACATCCAGGTTCAACCAATTGGTGGCCGTATTGGTGCTGAAATCCAGGGCGTAAAACTGTCAGCGGATTTGGCTGATGAAGTGGTAAATGAAATCAACCAGGCATTATTACAGCACAAAGCGATCTTCTTTAAAGATCAGCAACATCTGGATGATGTCGCCCAAGAAGCCTTTGCAGCACGTTTAGGCACGCCGTTGAATCACCCGACTGTACCGGTAAAAGATGGCTCTGCACATATTCTGGAAATTGATTCACGCGGTGCACGTGCAGACAGCTGGCATACGGACATCAGCTTTATTGATGCCTATCCAAAAGCTTCTATCCTGCGTAGCCTGGTTGCACCTGCAGTAGGGGGCAATACCGTATGGGCAAATACAACCGCTGCCTACAATGATTTACCTGAAGAATTAAAAACACTGGCAGATAGCTTGCGTGCGATTCACAGCAACAACTTTGACTATGCTGCAAAAGTCAGTGTTCCAAAAGAAGCTTTGGAAAAAGGCTTTGTTGCATAAACCTAGC
>NZ_DJBE01000048.1:284-16582 GCF_002429925.1 Acinetobacter sp. UBA5984 | reverse complement strand
TCTAATTAACGGAACCACATTAATGTAACTTGCCCCATCATGACTTTTTTCATATAGCCTACTTGAACTGACACCATAAATCCCATGTGTTCCATAAAGCATCGTATACAATTTCAGATAAATTCTTTAGTTATGTGATCAGGCTATGTGCTCAAATTACCTATTTCCAAATAAAAGAAATTTGACACTCTTAGGTGTCGATACAAGCCAGTTTGATCTTGAGCTTAAGGATCATGTATTCCCTTCCTATCATGCTCCAATCATTCTGAACGGCTCAGATCACTTAGAGCTTGATATTGCAAAGTTTGGATTACTACCGAGCTGGGCGAAAGAATTGAAGTTCAGCAGTCATACTTATAACGCCAGAACTGAGTCTGTAGCAGATAAGCCTAGCTTTCGACATGCTTGGAAGTACAGCAAGTTCTGCCTAGTCCCAGTACAAGAATTTTATGAGCCGAAATACATCAATGGCAAGCCACACTGGTACACCATCAAGCGTAAAGATGATCAGCCTTTTACTGTTGCAGGGATCTATGATGATGCAGTGATTAATGGCAATAAGGTACGTTCCTTTTCAATGTTGACCATCAATTCGGACCATCACCCTTTTATGAAACAATTCCATGCACCGAAGGATGAGAAGCGATCCATCATCGTTATTCCAGAACAGTACAGAAAAGACTGGCTAACAGCCGATCATGAACATGCGCATGAATATTTCTTTCAAATGCCCGATGAATTCGTCACATTTCCACGCGATGAGCAGAAACAAAACGTCTTATTCTGACGCATCCTTGTTTATCCACAACTTTTTAAATTTGAATTTTAAACGCTGTTAGTAATATCCTATTTAAACAAATTCTACTTCCAAACACGCCTCGTAGCGTAGGAGTATCTCATGTCTAAGAAGTTGCCTATTTACTTCTCTGACGACGCATGGTCATCTTTACAAGAGCTCATGGGTCCAGAGGGTAAACCAAGTCCTACCATCAACACCGTGCTTGAACAAATCGCTGTTCAAAATGAGCTTGTTGAAAAATTAGGGCTTACTGCTGTCCTACCCAAATCCAAAGTATCTATTCCCGTCTCTTTAGAGCGTATCCCTGCAGGTCCGGCCTTCAGCACCAAGGATGAGCAAGACAAAGCACTCGATCTGAATGAGTTCCTGATTCACAACCCTATTTCTACTTTTATTGCCTATGTAGACAGTGAATCCATGCTCGATGCTGGCCTAGAGATTAATGATCCAATCATTATTGATCGCAGTATTGAAGCCAAGCATTACGATATCGTGGTTGCCCTGATTGATGACAATGCCTCGACCATTAAGCGGCTGATGATCACCAATAAGATGTCCAAGTCTGAAATCAAAGAAATATTTGGAGATGAAGATTATCCGCTTCCAGAACTTTGGTTGAAGGCTGAAAATTCGAATTACAATCACATCATTCCTGATGATAGTCAGACCATATCAATCTGGGGTGTGGTGACTTTTAATTTAAAGCGTATTTATCACCGCTCATAAAAAGAAGAATAACCATGCAAAGTGAAAATGAAATATTCGCGTTAGTCGACGTGAATAATTGCTACGTCTCGTGTGAGCGTGTGTTTAATCCTGCCTTGAATGATCGCCCAACCATTGTGCTCAGCAACAATGACGGCTGTGCCGTGGCCAGAAGCCAGGAAGCGAAAGACTTAGGCATCAAGATGGGTGTTCCTGTATTCCAAATTAAAGAGCTGATCAAACAACATAACATTCAGGTGCTATCCAGTAATTTCTCCTTATATGGCGAAATGTCCAAGCGCTTTATGGAGCTGCTTGGGGACTATGTTGCACCAGGAGATCAAGAGGTCTATTCCATTGATGAATGCTTTCTGAAGCTCACAGCTTACGAGCATCTATTTGACCTGACTGTATATGCTCAAGACATGAGGGCTAAGGCTTGGCGTTGGTTAAGCCTACCCTGCTGTATTGGAATTGGTCGCTCTAAAACCGAAGCCAAGATTGCCAATCATCTCGCCAAGAAAAACAAGTTCTTCAATGGGGTCTGTAATCTGGCCCATATGGACCCATGCTCTACAGAAACGCTACTCGCGCAGGTTGATGTGTCTGAGGTTTGGGGCGTAGGCAGACAGAACTGTAAGAAGCTCAATACTATGGGTGTTCAATCTGTGCTGGATCTGATCAATGCCAATCCTAAAGAAATCAAAAAGCAGTTTAGTATCGTGATGGAAAAGACGGTGCTTGAGCTACAGGGCCTTTCTTGTATTGACCTTAGTGATGATACTGTAGCGAAGAAGCAAATCATCAGCAGCCGTTCATATGGCAACCCAGTGTATGAAATGGATGACATTAAAGCTTCGGTTCGGCTTTATGTGGCCAGAGCCGTGAAACGAATGCGGGAAGATGGCTCAATCTGCAAGATGATCGGCGTGTATATCCAAACCAGTCGCTTTGATAAGACAGAGCGCTACTCGCCTTACATCGTCGTTCAAATGCATGAGCATACGGATGATCTACTGCTCATCACCAAGGCCGCGATGAAAGGCATCGATCAGATATTTAAGAAAGGCTTTAAGTATAAAAAGGCGGGAATCGTGCTGCTCGAAATTACAGATCAATCCAAGTTTGTGCCCGATCTATTCACGGACTATTCACATAAGCAAGAGCGAGAAAGGCTTTCAGATGCCATCGAAGCCATCAGTGAACGGTTTGGGAAGAATCTCGTCACGCTAGGCATTGCCAACAATAAAGAAGCCACATGGCACATGAATCAAAACCTTAGATCACCTTCGTATTTAACCAAATGGTCTGACTTACCAAGAGTAGGATAAAAACATGCACTTATTTAAATTAACTGACGAACAACTCGCACAAATTCTTATCCCGAAACGATTTGTACCACCTACTCCACCTGAACATGAAGGCAAGAATATGGTCTATGTATTTGATAGTGAGGATAAGTTTGAACTGACTTATGATGAGCTGGTGGAAATCATTAGCAAAGCTAGAATGGCTGGTCCGAAGTTGATACCTGTCTTAGGCACCGTGAATTAAATTGTGCAGTGTTCGCACGCCACTTGAAACATAACTTGATTGGAAATGAATTTGGGCTGAGAAAAATTCAGTTCAAATTTAACCTGACGGGCACACTAAAAAATGGGTAATTGTCAGATCGAGTTTGGACTACAACACTTTAGCTCATCGATTTACCATACCGCTAATCTTCACACCATTTTCGTAAATCCAGCGATCAAACTGTGATACTACATTCCGCTTATTAATCCAAGTCAGCATGGTGCTTTTCATAAAGGCAGTTTACTTATAAACAGGGAAATTTCTAAACAATTCCCCTTTAACATGCTTAGGCTATTTGATCCAGAGTTCATCTTTTTGCATCATTTTTAACATTAAATTAAATATAACCAGCGGAGTAACATTTTTTTTGTTAGAGCCGACAACTCTTTGAAAACTAAATTTAACGGTTCGCTCAGGAGCATCCAAATTAACTGGGTAGTTTTGTTTTTCTAAATACAGATGATCTCCTAACATTGGCTCTATACCAGTAATAAAATTAACAATTTGTTGCTCATCACCTTTCATTCGGCATTGAAAATGTAGAAAATTCTTACGCAGTTTTCCAAATAATAATAATATTTTAAGCGCCTTAACCATGTTCTTTTCTTTCAGTGCATCTTGCTGCCTATCATCTTTATAATGAAAATCAAGGAGAGGAATTATTTCATCTGGACGAGTCAGTTTTTTAGCCTTTTCGTAAAGTTCATCAAACCAACTCTCTTCTAAATTCTTACTATAAACATAATTCGTTTTTAAATTAAATTTTTGGCGATCCATCCATTTAGTGCTCATCCATTGACATCGTTGCATCCATTCTTGAGCTTGGGTATCTTCGCTTAAACGACCTTCTCTAAAACTTATCAAACGTTGAAAAGGTGTCAGAGTACTCTTCTCTATACTAAACTTCTTTTCTTGTCGGCCAGCCATCGTAACTGGCTGTGTTTGCTGATAAGAATTAAACCATTTCTGCTGCTGAGTATAACGATTTAGGTTTATGTAGTCTGTACTTGACTTCACTGGACTAAAACACTGTTCTAATACTTTTTTTGAAATGATACACGGCGAATTATAAATTCGATCGACTGCTAATAAATCCAAAACATGAAGGTAATTTGAAGCCGTTTGCTCAATACTGCTATGCCCCATCCAAGAGGCGAGCACCTGCCATTTATGTTGAATAATCTCTTCTTGAGCACGTGCTTTCATACCAAACAATAAATCCCTCATCTTTTTTGCTTTTACCCAAGGACAATCTGTGTAGGTCTTGATCATTTCTTTTGAACCGAGCAAAGTTATTGCTAGATAGTTAGCAGCACTGTGGCGTAATGTATGAAAACTAAAGCCATGATGCATACCTAATATTTGACTAAACAAATCTACTGTAATTTTGCTGATACATTGATCAGTTAATACACGATGATTCACACTAAAAAGTAGATCATCCTGCTGATTAACCAAATATTGCTCATAACGATGTTGTATGTAACGTTGTACTACTAAAAACTCATGTTCTGACAATGCAATTTTCAATGGTATTTGACGATTCGCACTTCGCGTTTTCAGACGGCGATATGAATTGTCTTGGATATGAAGCGTGATATTATTAAAAACTGTATTTTCTTTTTCTTTATAAAGTAGCTCTGGGCAAATAATATCTTGTATTTTAAGACAACGAACTTCATTTAATCGAAGTCCAGTTCTATAACTTAGTAAATACATCAGCTTTAAACAACTCAGATGATCGACCCACTCTGATGCCGTTGGCTCTTGACTTAAATTTTCTAGTTTTTCCAATAATTTGCCAAATAGCAAAGGACTCACTAGCCGTGCATTGCAAATTTGTAAATGCTTAAAACTTGAATTCTGTAACACCAATACCCCTGGAGCATCATAATTCTCTATACAGAATTGATGAAAATCTTTTAGGCGACCAAAACGGTATTCTGCGCTTTGGTGCATCTTACGAGAGGTTTTTCCTTTCACCGAATCTCGTTGAACTGCTTTTTCATCACGTTCACTGCTGTATTTCAATAGCTGCCGATATAAATCCTCATAGTCATCTATGGATTGTTGCTTTAAATCTAATTTATTGAGCCAAATCTCAAATATAAATTCTTTGCCAAACGATCCTAAGTAGCTTTCAATAGTTGATAATTGAAGCCCTCGTTTTTTTAAATGCATTAACCAGTGAATTAAGCGTAGTTGAGCATCAATTAAAGACTTTTCCTCCGTATTAGCATCAACTATCTTCTCCTCTAACACCCTTCTAGTTTCTTGCCAAAAACGTAGCGTGCGTTCTTCTTTATTCCTCTTTTTATCTAAACGCTCAACTTTTTGACCTTTACGTTTCTTTTGACCAAACAACATCAACTCATACGGAATCGTTTGTAATTTGCTTTGAACAGTCGGAACTTCAGGAAGTAACTGCTCTTGTTCAAAATGAATAGGGCGATTATCTGGTTCTGTGACTTGATTGTAATCATTATTCCACAGCAATCTAAATTCGGATGGCCTTAAAGCAACAGTATTAATCTCTTGCTGAAGCACATTACTCAAAAATATATCTATGCTGAGGTTTGGATTAAATTCGAGTACCATTTGCACATCATTAAATGCACGAAATCCACGGCGTTTAATTTGATATTGCAGATCCCCAAGACTTTTTTTCCTGCCTATCTTACTCAAGCTTTCTAAAATACAATCTTCAACTGAATGTTGCAGACAAAATTCTTTCTGAGTAGCTTTCAACTTTTTTAAATATTGCAAAATGAACTGCGCATATGGGTTAAAAAAAACATGTTTCCATTGGTACAACTTTCCCTGTTCTACATCGTTGCCATATTGAGAGTTTTCAACACGATAATGTAGTAACAATGGATTAGTGATTTTTTTGTAGTCCGAATGGTATAACCGAAAACAATTCAGATCTGTACCAAGCTCAATGGCCTCCTGCAATTGCTTCTGAATAGCAATCAAATGCTGTTCATCTGCACAGCCTGAAATATATATAAAACTTAAGCATAAATTTCCCCATAAGTACTTTGGTTCATTCCAATATTCAAATGAATCTTGCCAATACTGCCTTAATTCCTTAAGTACATGGATATGTAGATGCCCCTGTTCTAACCGTGACTCTGTACTCTCAATTTTTCTAGGCAGTACGATCCGTTTAGTATGTGGATTTAGCTTAATTCTGTATGATTTTTTATCTACATTCTGGTTGAATTGCTTCCTTCTTTTATTAAATTCATCTTCAGTAAATTGCATCAGTTTTGATTGTTCGTCTCGGCTCAACTTTTGACTCAAACAATCAACACTATCTTTAATGTCATGCCATTTTTCAGCGATCTGCTGATCAAGTTTTTGCTGCATTTCTTTCGTCAATACTTCAGGTGGAGAAGGCTGTCTATCTAGCGACTTTTTCACCATTTTATGAATATCAACAAATAGATCATCTAGTTGTGGTTTTATTAGTTCTTTGATTTTTTGCATACAACTATTTTCGCTCTAAGTGTTTAATCGATAAAGATTTGACATTATCTTGCAATTGCTGGCGGGCTTGCTGTACATAGACATTCGGGATAAGTGAAGAATGCGGATGAAAAGCCTCTCGGTCACGTTGGTCATGACCATACAGGGCCTGAATTAAGTGAAAAGCTAATGCTGGTTTACCCTCTTGCTGCTCATGCATCAAAAAGTTCATGTCAAAATGACGTAACCAATTCGAATACATATTCTTTGGAAAGACTCCTTGCATATATGAATTCACCCATTTTCTCGATAAAGGGATTAACTTAATTTTCCTGCTCTGCCATTCTTTGACAGTTATCGGCAAGATATCTTTACTAAAAATGACCTTACCAAAAAGATCATTTACAGTTATCTTCTTCTTTGCAAAGACTTGTCTAAAAAATGAACCGTACGCTTCAATAATTTGTTCTAAAAAGGCAGTGTAATTTTGCAGTGTTTTTATGAAAAAATCAGATAAAGGGATAAAACGACCATCTTTTCTTGCTTTACTATTTTTCTTATCATTCACATATAAAAGCTTGAGCTCAACACAATAATCATCCAAATTCCCCAACAGGTTTTTTTTAGGCCGACTTGCCAAACTCAACAAACTGATATGCCACATCCAACACGCATATGCATTAAGTTGATTAATAATGTGCTTATCTTCTTGGATGTTTTCGTGACAATGTCTATGTAAAATATGGAATTGCTCTTTCACAAAATTGGGTTCAAGTGCCAGTTGGCTCCCTATCCTTCCTATAGATAATGCAGATTGCACTTTGAATTGTTGTTGCAATATTTTTAGTTCAGCCGTGTCTTCAGTAAAATGTGTGGAATGTGGTGTAAGTGCTTTTTCTAAAAAGGCTAGATATGTGCTACTGAGTTGAGTTTTCGGTAGCCCGCCATAATAGATACCAGGCATGTGATGCTGACTATCCCGCCCAGCAATTACATGAGCAAGATATTCATTATATGTTTCATAATATATATGAAAATATAATTGAGCCTGCAGTTTTTCTACAGTGATCGAACCTACAAACCGATTATCAAGCCAATTCTTAAGTTTCGTATTAATGTGTGTTGATGAAATTAGTGGATTCGATGCTTGTTCTATATAGTCAAACCAAGCAGAAGGTAAATGTAGTTGATGTGTCATCACTTCATTCCACCGCACATGATTTAAGCTCTTAATCTTCTGCTCTGTAATTTTAAGATTTAATTTGAGTAAATATTCGCGACGTCTACTTGAACCATTCTGGATCAAAATTCCATCTTGAATAAGCTCGTTAAAATCCATCAGTGCGACGGGTGATAATCCCGTCAAAAGTGACAATAAACATGCTGCAGCGATTGCAGCATCCCTCCAGTGCCCGGATAACTCGGTTCTCAACACATAAACAATTTGCTTCAGTATATCTGGCGCCAAATAATGTGGATTTGTAACAAAAGGAGCATGACGGCGCTGGCGATGCCGCATTAGATGCGTCGCATTATCGCTGAGTATATAATTTAAATTTTTAGACTTTTCATCTTCTGAATAAAACTCCATTTCAGGATCTAATAGATCAACTTCACCCTCTTCATCTTTGTGAAGAGCGGCATCATAAATACTAATCTTTGCGTTATGTCCAATATCTACTTGCTTACCCGTTTTAATTTCACGAAATTTTTTGAGTTCATTTTTCGTCGGCCATTGCAAAACTTTGCTTTTTTTTGACTTACGCTGACGATGAACTACACGACGATCATCTAGTCTTTTAAAAATTATTAATAGAGCCGATAAATACTCTATGACTTGTACTTGTTTGAAATCTTTAATATTAAAAAGTTGATTACGATCCTCTTTTTTCAAATTACGTTCGTACGTGACATAACAATTTAGCAGCTTACTACATTCATGAAATAATTCAGCATGATTAGAATCCAGCACATATCGTGAGACATAGCGTAATAGGTCACAAACATGTTTTTGCTTATTCTCAGCTTTATCAATTTTTGCAAATTCTTGATACTGCCGATATGTTAAAAAACTCGCTTGTAGAATCAAATAACGTTGCGATGACAGCTCTTGTGTATTACTAGAATCTGGACATGCAAAAAAACTCACAGCAGCTAAAAAAGAATACTTACCGATCTGTCTGGAGCCTGATATATAGCTATAAATTTGTTGTGCTAATTTGTATAGAGCGTAGACATCTTTATACAAATCATCTGATAGATCGACAAATTGTGTATTTACAATATCATCACGTAATAGACAATAATCTTGTTGATATTTTTCTGCTAAATCTAAGAATTGCTCTTGTGTTTCAATGTTTGGCATATTCATTTTCGCTTAATATTTTTATCACGTTGCATTGTTTAAATTCATTGTGATCAGAACGATTTGGTAAAAGTTGATCCTTTATTGAATTCTTTGTTAGCTTAAAAAATCTTGCAAAAAATTTAGCATCCAGTTCTTTCTGAGCTTTTCTTTCAAAGCACAAGTGTTGTTGTGATTTTTCGATAAAATCATCAAGATTATGTATCAACTGTAAGATTGCAACATAATTAGAATGCACACGTAAGCCTGGCTCCGTTTGCATCAATAGCAAGATTTTTTGCCAAATTTTCACATAGATTATTTTGAACTTTGCTTGTACTACTACTTTCTGACTCTGTTTAATCTTTTTGATTTTCAGTAGTTCTGAGTTAATTTTTACTATCTCAAGTTGAACATTTTTTCGGTCAAAGCAAAAGGGCATGATAAATTGCCCCATAAAAATTTCTATATTTTTTACCAAATAGTCAAATCTTAACATTTTTATCGATTTAAAAAATGAGCATATCTTTGTATATGAAACTTCATTTAATTTATCAACTAAATTTTCTCAAAATTACAATTCTCAACAAATACATACGGTTTGCTTATCTATGACGGTCTAAATTTTAAGAATTCTTCCACTTTTTTTTAGTTTTCTGTTATTACATGAAACAATACCGTTGTATTACATTTTAGAAATGCTGTGTATGCAGCATTGATCAAAAAGATTCTCTGCTATACTTACTTCACGTGTAGCATCAATGGAGTTTCGAAATGCTCAGAACCACTGAACAGAAAAGAAAATATATTCAAGCGACACGTTCGCAAAACTATCAAGCCAGCCTAAAGCTTGAAGGCATTACAACGACAGCTCAAACAACTCAACAAAGTAAAGCTGAAATCTTGCAAAAATATAAGAAGTATTCGCAACCCGAATCTTAGTCAGGTGCATGTATGGATAAATATGGGGAAATGGGTGACAGCCTGTATTGTTACCCTGGCACAAATATCCTAAAGAACAAACTCAATATTCGTGATGAACAAATTTTAGAACAAGCTGAACTGGAACTGTCTGGATTAGCAAGTAGTCTCATTGAATATGCTGAACCACCCTACGACTTAAAATACTTAAAATCAATTCATGTACAGCTTTTTGGCGACTTATACGACTGGGCAGGAAAATTAAGACAAATCGATATTTCCAAAGGTGATACCCGTTTTTGTAATTTTTCCCGTATTGAAATTGAAACCAATAAATTACTTAGGCCACTTCAAGAAAAAAAATACTTTCAAGGCTTAGCACCACAAAAACTAATCCCTCAACTTGCCGACTTGTATTGTGAGCTTAATGTCATACACCCATTCCGTGAAGGTAATGGACGTACACAACGGATTTTCTTTGAGCATCTGATTGCTCATTGTGGTTATGGTATTGATTGGTCTCGCATTGACTCTCAACAACAATGGATTCAAGCAAATATTGAAGGTTTTTATGGTAATTTAAATCCATTAATTCAGATTTTTGAAATATGCTTTATTCAAAATACCTAAAATTTAAGTAGTCAGAGCCTACAATCCTTAATTAGCCATCATCTTTGCTTCAATCCACTGATTAATTTCCCAAATAAACCAACAAACACGATTCTTAGAAATCTTAATACTCTTCGGGTAATTTAGGATCGTAATATTCAAATTACTTATCTAGAATTGAATAGATCGTTAACTTAGATAGACTTTTAAGCAATATAACTTGCCGCATGTTTATCAACATATGTCTCAAAAAAGTCTGCCCACACATAGATTTATGGCGTTTAGTGCTTAAATTTCAGATTAATCTTCGTCTGATGACTGGAATGGATATTACAGATTACATGCAGGTGAATTGCTTAGTAGCTGTATCATCGCTTTTGTGTAATCCAATACATTTGATCAGAATGTTCTCTTTTTCAATAAAGCAGCCTCTTCTGCTTTTCCTGAACCAACGAACTATGTCATTGATTTGAGTCAACCGACAACAGTGATGCTGAATCAAATCCCCAAAGAAGGGATTAAATGCAAGATGTGGTAAAAAAAAATAGGGGATGGAAGTTATTATCCGTCTAATTGAAACCAGCCCATGAGTCGAGATCAGTTGAGTAAGAATCATTTTAAGTGAATAAGAGAAGGATGGCTCACCTCACTTCTCCGAATAACAACGCTATGCTTTTCAACCAAGGTAGAAATTGGCAACTACATTTCATTCTTCATCATGCTGATCTTATGGCATGTAGACAATTACTACATCATTTGCATTCAATGCTCAATACAGCCTGTCAGCAGAACCGCAGCGATACTTTTTTTCGTGCATACATGTAGTGTTTAAATCCATTCATTTTTCAATGATCCTCTGCCGTTTATCACATTTATGGTCGATCTTTAACCTTGTGAAAAATGCACATACCGATCCCTTCAAACTGTCAAATTTATGTATGCATGACATTTAAAGAAAATTATCTGATCAATTTTTTTAGGTAAAATTCATCAAGAAAAAGTTATTATTATTCATAACATCACCAATAACCACATAAAAACAATAATTTAATAAATTATTCTTCCAATTTTTTTATATTTAGTGTTATTACCTCTAAATCCATGTTTACCACCTTCTATTACATAAGTAATTTAGAAGTATCCACGATATAAATTGCTTGCCCTCACACCTCTCCCCTCTCACGCCCAAAAAATTTATACTGAAAGGCAGATTAAGCCCGTTCGAGTTACATATAGCCGCATGCTATATTGAAAGCATTAAGAAAATATCCTCAATATTTATAGGATTTTTAAAGTATGAACTAATTTTCGAAGAACCCTTTCTAAGTAATGTGACCTATTAGGAAAAATGAAAATACTGAAATCTCCGTATCAACAATCAGTCAAAGTACATCCTGATGATTTTCTGTAACCGATACCCAAGGACTATACCTACCCTTCTGATGTGCTGTGCAACAAAGCCCTCCTTAGCCACACTATAGCTATAGATTAATTCCATTATTTTGTGATTTAATTAAATTATTCATTCTTAAGACCCAATTTAATGGATTTATATTTCACTAAACCAGAAGAAGTTGTGACTCTTTTAGGTGAGCGTTTACGTAAGCAACGACTCTTTCTGGAGATGTCTCAAGCTGAGGTAGCAGCACGCGCTGGTGTCGGCGTGAATACAGTTTCGAATCTTGAAGCGGGACGAAATGTATCTGTTGAAAATTTAGTCCGTATTGCAATGGTCTTGGGTCGATTAAACGAACTTCAGGAACTATTTAAACCTCAGCTTAACAGTGTGAATGACATTCTTCGCTATGAGAGTCAAAGTAAGCGCCACCGTATTAAGAGGAAGGGATAATGCTCAATAGACTTAATGTTTATTACAACGGTTGGGACGAATCATGGTTATGGGGAACGCTGATTAGTTCAACAGCCACGACAGGTAGACCCACCATTGCTTTTGAATATAGTCCAGAAGCAATACAGCAAGGTGTTGAGCTCTCTTCTTACTTGCTGCCTTTAAAAGGTCTACCATTCAGACAAGGTTTTCCTACTCATCAAATGGGACTCCCAGGTCCAGTCTATGACGCTTTACCAGATGGTTGGGGCATGATGTTGATGGATCGATATTTCAAAAAAATTGGCTTAAATTCAGCACGAATTGGACCTTTGGAGCGTCTGACCTATATTAGTAGTCACGCAATGGGTGCCCTCTCCTTTGAACCTTGTGTTGCTGACATGCAAACCTCAGAAAATATCCCTTTACAACAACTGGCCCAGGAAGTTCAAGAAGTACTCAAAGGTGAAGGTGGTGAATTTCTACAGCATTTATTGGTCATGGGTGGCTCCCCTCAAGGTGCCAGACCAAAAGCGTTGGTTTACCGAGATCCTGTCAATTTAGAGTTTTCGACTCAAGATTCTGATCAACATGAAGCCTGGCTGATTAAGTTTCCTGCTCAGCAAGAGCATCCTGAAGTCTGCGCCATTGAAGCCGTCTATGCAGAATGTTTGCGACTTTGTGCAATTGAGACTCCAGATACCCATTTCTTTAATTTGCCCAATGGTTTAACGGCTTTTGCTTCTAAACGATTCGATCGTCAAAATGGTATGCGGATTCCAATGCAGAGTTTGGCTGCATATACAGGAGCAGACTATAAAGTTCCAGGTAGCCTAGACTATCGCAATTTTCTCCGGGCAACCTTGATGTGTACGCAAGATGTACGAGAAAGATTGCATGCTTTTAAACGTGCTGTGTTTAATGTGCTTTTCAATAATCGGGATGACCATACTAAGAACTTTTCATTTCTCATGGAGAAAAATGGTCAATGGAAATTGGCTCCAGCCTATGATGTGACCTTCTGCGAGGGTCCAGGTGGTTATCATCAAATGGACATTATGGGAGAAGCGCTCAATATTTCCCGAAGTGACATACATAAACTCGGTACTTCAGAAGCTAATCTGACTACTCTAGAAGTCGATGAGATCATCTTGACCATGCGTGAAATTGCACTTCAATTTAGTCAAATTGCGCAGCGCCTGTATCCCCATCAAATTCGAGAATCTACCCTACAGATGATTCAATCACGGATTCAACAGAATATTGATTTTTTAACTGAAACCTAAGCGTAAATATAAACTAAGCGCCAACCATCAACTGCAAATAGACTTTGATATAGTTAGTCGCTACATAATCTGTAGAACCTGTGAATTAGCTCTCTTTATAATCACGAATATTAGATGGATCACCGCCAAGATATATTCTGCAAACGTGAAATCACTACATCCAGATCGAAAATCACTAAGAAAAAACTGTCACCAAAAAAAGGTCTGCACTATGGATAGATGCAGACCAAACTCTGGATAACTACCAGCACGAGAAATATGTCGCAATTTTGCATAGACATGAATTTGATAAAATCAGCCCAGAAAGCCAGAAATTCATAAAAACTATTTCATCAATCCCCTATAACTTAATCACGTTCATGGTCGATCTTAAATCTTGTGAAAAGTACTCATGCTGACCTAGCCAAACTGTAAAACTCATGTATTTATAGCCTTTAAATGAATCTTTCAATCGGTATATTTAAGGTAAAAACTAGTAATCAGAAGTTATTATCACCCCCATATAAAACAAGGATCAACTTAAAAACAATAACTTAGTAAATTATTCTTTCATTTTTTTTATATTTAGTGTTATTTTAATGTACTATTCATTGGATATCCCTCTACTTATAAGCCTGTGATCTTGCGAATCAGATGGTTCACTTTAACATTCTCTAAGCTGCCCGAGAATTGCTCTGCTCCCTGCCCTATGGCTTCCAAGAAAACATCAGCCCCGCCATGTGTTTCTTTATCTTTAAAACCTGTCTGAATCACGGCTTCTTGCTGGAAATCATCCGCAGCAGCTCCCGTACACCAACCAGTTTCACTCAAAGGATAAGTAAAACTATATTTCTCACCTTGTTTAGGTTGTGGACCCTGTACTGGATGACAGATATCACTGTCTTTCAAATTGATTACTAGGTCATCCATCCGATTTTGTGTCGGACGCTTTTTGCCCGTACCAAAACCAATAATCGGATAAGGTTGTCCATGAATATCTTTGGCAAAACCCGCACGATCATAGTTTTTAACCAAACCTAGTACACTGGTTTCCTGACCTTGTACATATTTTCCAGTACGCTTGGCATAGCCATTTAAAATTAGAGTGTGATCATGATCTGCAGTTATCACAATCAAGGTATTTTTTAATTCAGGGTCACTTTGTCGAAGTTTTTTAATGGTTGCATCCAAAGCCTCGTTTAGGGCAATTGTATCCTGTAATGCACGCTTAGCATTGGTGTCATGTAAAGCATGGTCTATACGTCCCCCTTCAACCATCAGGAAAAAACCATTTTTATTTTGGGTTAGAATGTCCAAAGCGGCCAACGTCATTTGCTTTAAGCTAGGTTCAGGCAAGTTTTTTTTGGTTCGATCTAAGTCATAATTTAAATGGCTAGTATTAAACAAACCCAATAATTTTTCATTCTTTCCTAACTTCATCTGGGAGAGTTGAGTTTGATCATAGACCACTCGATAGCCTGCTTGTTGCATTTCTGCGATCAAATTCCGTTGGTCTATCCGTTCTCCCCCTTGATCTTTCGGCAGAAATTGACGCTTACCCCCGCCTAGAATCACATCAACCCCATCTTTTAATTTGACGTTATAACGCTGATAGGTATCACCTTGCGAACTTGGTACTAATTGGGATGCTATGTCATTTTCAGCATCACGATGACAAATATGGGCATAAGTCGATGCTGGTGTAGCATGCGTAATGCGAGTTGTTGTGACTACCCCTGTACCCCAACCTCGTGCTTTGGCCAATTCAAGTAAAGTTTGAGTGTCTTGCTTATTCTGGTTCTGAGGATTGGTTCCACATTGATGATTTCCGGCCTGATTTGGTTCTACTGCAATTGTTCCAGTCTGCATGGATATCACTTCATTTTTCATTTTTACACCTGTCATATAGGCACCCATCGATGGTGCGCTATCTGTAACCTGTGCATCTTCTGAGAAAGTACGAACAAATGCTGACTCTGGCAGTTGATCTATCGGCAGTTGGCCATCTTCACCAACAGCATAAATTCGTGCAGCTGTCAGTGTCGTGATACCCATTCCATCTCCCAAGAAAAAAACCACACGGTGGGGCTGTTTTAGTGGTTGTACTGAAGCAGAAGATGATTGAACTAAAGCAGGACTTTGGCAGCCCGTCAAAATAACTGTGCCCAAACTACAGCATGCCAAACTTATTGATTTTTTATTAAATTTTTTCTTATGCCAAAGCATTGCATCGCCTCATCTTAGGATGGTCGAAAAATACGCTTTAAATATTCAATTTACATGACAAATTTATGAAAATATTATTATGACTAATTAGGGTCTGTTGACATTTACTGTGGCTTTGTTGCACAAAGATTTTAAAAGTAGAACTCCCCTAAGCTTCTCAAACTTAAGTGACAACTTGGGTGTGAGGTCTGCCTAAATCCGTAAATTTATTTAATACTGTCACACGAGCATGAATCTCATTCACTTGGCTCTGAAAGTTTCTCGCACTGAGTTTATATGCGGACCAATTCGTTGTACGGTAGATTTTAGTTGCTGGCTTCTTCATTCGGAAATTATATTGCTGAATCAGACCTTACAAACAGCTTTGTGCAACAAAGCCGTCTTTAAGTACTTTTTTTAAAGGAAAAATCATCGACTTAAATCTATATTTCCAACAGTGCCACTTTTATCGCTTTAGCACCTCAACTTATTTAAGTGGCGTAACTTACATAACTTATGCATCCCATTTAAGTGACCTCAGTTATAGTATTCCGTGTCAGGAATTTGTCCACTTAT